>DAOVXU010000002.1 GCA_030635995.1 Arcobacter sp.
ACAAACACTTGATAGTAATTTTGATGTAGAATATAGTGGTGATTTGACAGTTTCAGAGTATGGGTATACTAATGCACCAGAAGCTGCAGTTGGTATTGGTGAGGTACATACTTATAATTTATCAGCTAAACCTTCACCTGATGCTACATTAGATTATAAATTAGTTGTTGATGGAGTAGAAATTATAAGTGATAATTCAGGTGATTTAGATTTATTAATTACTGATATACTAGCTAATGCTAAATTTGTTGCAGAAGGTACAACGACAATTAACACTGTTCAAGTATATAAAGATTCAAATGGCTACTTGGTATTTAAAAATAATGATGCAAATGAACCATTTACTTCAGTAATAACTATTGATACAAATAATGATGCTTCATATAATGATGATATTAGTTTAAAAAGAAATGCAGATTATAGTGTTAGAGAAGGTACTGGTGCTGAATTTATGGAGATAAAAACTAGAATTGATCAAACCACTTCAAAAAGTAGTATGCAATTAAGACTTGATACTCTTAAGATTTCTGATAGTGCATTTGGGGATTTTTCAGTTGATGAGACAGGATTGATTACTATGAGTCAAGATGGTGCAATGTTTGCAGTTGGTCAAATTGCTATTGCAAAGTTTATTACAAATAGAGGACTTGAACCTATTGGAAATAATCTTCTAAAAGTTACACTTGCTAGTGGTGATCCTATTTATAATCTTAATAATGATAAAACAGCAGAGATCCAATCAAGTACACTTGAGCTTAGTACAGCTGATCTAAGTGAAAGTTTAGTTAATCTTATGGTATTTCAAAGAGCTTTTGAAGCAAATGCGAAATCAATCACAACAGCTGATACGATACTGAATACACTTATTCAGTTGAAACGATAGGAGTTTAGTGGTTAGTGGTTAGCTAACCTCTATTTTAAAATGGATAATATTTTACTCGTATCAATTTTTGGTGTTTTGGCTCTTTATTATTATAGTAGTATGAATGTATACAAATCTATGTATAGAAAAATAAAAGAAGAGAAAGAGATGATTGATAGTGCTCATGATAATCGAACTACTGAATTAGATAGATTAGAGAGAAGTTTTAATGATGCTCTGGAGACTATTCAACACTCTGATGAGAACTTAACAAAAGTTAGAGAAGAGGTTCAAAGAATTAAATTAGCTAATAATGATTTGAAACATAGAAATGAATTATTACAAAAAAGAGTTAATGAACTCTACTCTTCTGTTGGGATGATTTAGATAATTATGAATTTTGAATTATAAATGTTGAATTGGGAGATATAAATCAAGAATGAAGAACTTACTATATATTGTAATTTTATGTTCTCTTTTATTTGGAGCTAAAGAGTCTTATATTTATGAATCTCAACCTAATGTAATTTTTAATTATGATAAATTAACCCAAAAAGAACGTTCTATTGCTTTACAAGTTGATTTTAACAATGCAGTATTATATTTAGAACAAAAAAAATATCTACAGGCGATAAGATTATTTAAAAAAACTGCTAAAATACTTAAAATTCCATCTTTCTTAAATATAGGTATTGCTTATTATAAATTGGATTCTATAAATAATGCTTATCTTTATCTAAAAAAGATATATGATGTTAAAGAAGCAGCCTCTCAAGATGTATATTCATATATTAGTTCCTCTTATTATCTTTATTTAATAACAAATGATAGAAAATATATCACAACGATATTAGATGTTGTAAAAACCATTAAAAAAAAGAAAATCTCTTCTCATGTAAAAAGACTTGTTGCTGATACTTATATTTTATTAAAAGAGTATGAAAAAGCTATAAGAATAATAAAAACTATGAAAGATAAAGATCTTTTAAAACTAGCTCTTTTATATATTAAAACAAAAGATTATGTGATGGCTGATATAAATTTACAAAAAGCATATGAAAATACTAAAAATGATAAGATGATGAATAAAATATTATGGTTACAAGTATTTAGAGATCTTAAAGCGAATGATACAGTAAAAATACAAGATCATATTGATGTTATTATTAGTAGAAAAAAGATTTTTAATGCAAATAGAAAGATGCCATTAAAAATATATTTTAATAAAGATAAATACAGTTCAGAGCAATATTTTAATAGAGTTGTAAAATTTTCGCAAGATAGAAAAATTGATATGATATTTTATTTTGCACCATTTATTTTTGTAGATAAAAAAGAGATATATAATGATTCTTCATTTGGTTTTGTATTAAAAAATCAACAAAATATAAACTCTTTAGATATGATGATAGAATATAATAAAAAGTTTATAGATATAGTAAAAGATGACCCTATAATAAGGGTTAATAAATTACAAAAGATAGTTGATGAAAAATATGATACTAAATCGTATGAGTATTATAATCTAGCTGTTAGTTATGCTCAAATTGATAACTTTAGTAGTGCTTATAAATACTTTAAAAAAGCCTATGATCTAAACCATGCAAATAAATTGTATAGTGCTATGGCATTGATTAGTGCTAAGAGAGCTGATATAGATATTTCTAAAGTTATAGAAAAAAAAATAAGTCAGAATTTGCTAGCTAAAGGTGGTGAATATCCATATTTAGGTAAATATATATATAAATTAATCTATAATCCAAAATATAAATTAAATCCAAGAAAACTTACTAATATATCTAAAAGATCTATTTTTTTAAGAGCATTGTATTTTCTTGAGCATATTAATGAAAATGGAATAAATGAAGATGAACCACTTTTAAAAGCTGATGTAAAAGATCCTTTAGTATTTTTATTTAGAGAGTTGGTAAAATTAAAAGATGAGAGTAGATATAATTATATCTCAAGGCTTCAAGACACTATACCTAAAGTTTATAATGATTATTTTTTAAAAGGTCCATTAATCATAACTCAATATTATATTGATCTCTTAAAAGGATTGGGTATATTTGATAGGGTTGATTTTCATATTAAAGGGGAAATATCCCCTACATATTTAAGAACAAAAGCTTTAGTTCAACTTTATGATGGTTATCCAGTACAAAGTATAAAAATACTTGAGCATTTGCAAGAAAAATATAACCTAAATGATAAATATACTTCATATTTAATAATTGCTTCTTTTTTAAGGGCTAATGATTATAGTAATGCAAGTGCAACTTTAGGAATGCTAGAGTTTGAATTGAATGATAATGATGCAAAATTTTTAAATGGTGTACAGCTACTTCAAAGTTTAAAATTAAATAGTGCAAGACGAGCATTTAAAAATAAATATAAAGGTTTTTTAATAGATTTTAAACTTGAAGGTTTTGATGATTATTTAGAGTCTTTATAATAATTTATCATATAAAGATAAAGTGTGATATAATAATTTAGATTTTATAAGGAGTATTTTATGCAACTTGGTAGATTTGAGATGATGGATCAATCTAAACTTGAGTATATTGAAAAAATCTCTAAAATAGAAACTATAGATAAACAACATACAATAGTTGAAGATGAAAAGTACAAAGAACTAGAAGAGGGCATGCGTCCACAAAAAAAGAATGAAGTTCTTTTAGATAATGTAAAATTTGGATTTGATAATGAAACAAAAGAATTTTTTGTAAGAGTTACAAATGATGGTGTAGAGTATCAGTATCCAACTGATCAGATGATGAGATTAAAAATGCAACTAAATGAAAGTTTAGAAGAGCAATTAAAAAAAGTATAAAGGAAATAGTAATTGGCATCAGATATATCAAGTATTATACAAAATGAATTAATAAATACATTTGAAAGTTTACTGTCATTAGAATCAACTGTAGATGATATAGGTTTATCATCTAAAGATGATATTAGTGATGAACAATGTGTAAAGGTAACTGCTGAGTTAAAATCAAAAGATTTACAAAGTACTTGGCATTTCTTTTTACCAACATTGATTGCAACAAAGTTTGAATATTATATGTTAGGTGAAATTGGGGATCTTAAAGCATCTTTAGATGATGAGATTGTAGATGCTACTAAAGAGATTATATCAACGATTGGAGGAAGTTTAAGTACTTCAATTGATGCACAAGCTTTTGATGATATCTCTAAAGTTCAATTTTCAATTCAAGATGCAACCATAGTTCAAGGGTCTAAATTAGAAAATTATGATAATCTATTTAAAATAAATTTAACTTTTAATGGTGAACAATTAAATTTATTTATACAGTTTGATGAGCCAATTTTAGAATTTTTAGGAAAAATTGTTTCTGGTGAAAATATACTTACAGAAGAAGAGGAAGCTGAGGCTGAAGCTGAATCTTCAGGACCAGTTGCTATTGGTACGGCTTCATCTATATTATCTTTACTAGGGGAAGAATCTACTGAAAATTTAAAGTTATTATTTGGTGTAAATTTAAGATTTAGTGTTAGGCTTGGCGTAAAAACATTTCTTTTAAAAGATATAGTAAATTGGGATGTAGGTCAAATAATAGAATTAGAACAGATGGTAAATGAGCCTTTAGATATTCTTGTTAATGGTATGAAGGTTGGAGAGGGTGAAGCTGTAATAGTTGAAGGTAGATTTGGTGTAAAAATTAAATATATTGGCGAAAAGAAGATAGAGATATAAAAAGGTAAGTTATGGATAAAACGACCGCAGGTGGAGTTGCTGGAGTTTGGGGACTTGTAGCATTAGCTATTGTTTTAGGTGGTGCTGGATTTGGAGCATATGTTGATATCCCATCTGTTATTATTGTATTTGGAGGAACAGCTGCTGTTACTGCTGGTCAATTTGAGGCTGCTGCTTTAAAGCAAATGGGTAAAGCAATGGGAGTTGCTTTTAATGAAGTTAAAGTTGAAACTACACCAGAACTTATTGAAAAGATTATCCATTATGCAACAGAGATTAAGAAAAATGGTGTTATGCAAATGGAACAACAAATTATGGATGAACTAAATCCATTTTTTAAAGAAGCATTTGCTTTACTTGTAGACAATACAAAGCCAGATGTATTAGAAGCTTTAATGGAAACTAAAATGGAACATATGGAGGGTCGTCATAAAACTATGATATCTATTTTTGGTAATATTGGTGGAAGTGCTGGATCAATGGGTATGATTGGTACTCTTGTAGGACTTGTAGCAATGCTGGCAAACCTTTCAGATCCTTCAGCTGTTGGACCTGCTATGGCTGTTGCACTTCTTACAACTATGTATGGTGCATTGATTGGTACGGCAATTGCTGGTATTATAGAATCAAAATTGGAACAAAAAAATAGTGTAGAGATGATAGCAAATCAAATTACTATTCATGGTGCAAGTATGATTGCATCTGGGGAATCAATTGGGAATATTAAAATGAAATTAAATGCAATACTTCCAGTAGAGGAAGAGTAGGCAATGGCTAAAGATAAGTGTCCTGATTGTCCTAAGTGTTTACCTGGTTGGCTAGTTCAATTTGGAGATCTTATGTCACTTCTACTTTGTTTTTTTATCCTTTTATTATCTATGGCAACAATGGATAAAAAGAAAGTTGAAGAATATTTTGAGATTATGAAAAGAAGTATGGGATTTTTAGAAGGTGCAGCAGATACAGCAGCAGCTTCCAAAGAGAGTTTATCAAAAGATCATAGAGATTCTAGTGAAGCAGGAAATCAAGGTGATATGGGTGGTGGAAATGATTATGGAGAATTTACCCAAGAGGTTGAAGATTTAGCAAATGAATATAATGATACAAATGATGCAAGTAAAGATGATGAAGTAACATTAACAATAAAAAATAATAATGAATTTTCTATGGATATACCATCATCACTTATGTTTGATGAGGGTAGTTATAAAATTAATAATATTCAAGCAAAAAGATTTATAAGAAAAATTGCTAGAGTTATAAGAACTATGTCTGATGGGATGGATATTGAGATTATTGGATATTCAAGTGTTGGTGAGGTAAATAGTGGAGATATACCAAGGGATAGTTGGGATATATCTGCATTAAGGTCTATTGAAATAGTAAAAGAACTTATTAAAAATAAGATTGAACCATCAAGGCTTAAAGTAGCTGCATTTGGCTCTTATAGACCAAAAAGTGATGACTATAATGCAAATAGACGAGTTGAATTGAAATTTAGATCTACAGGTTATGAAGAGAATGAATTTGGAAATGAAAACTTTTTTGATAGAATTGATAAATAGGGGTAATTTATGGAGATGTTAAGTGCTAATGTAGATATTTCAATGTTAAACCAAAAAAAATATGAGAATATTGACTCAAAAAATATGAAAAAAGATGATTTAAAATCTGCGTGTGATAATTTTGAATCATTTTTTATGCAACAATTACTTGATATATCTTTAAAAAATACAAATGTTGCAGGTGATAATACAGGTAGTGATATTATTAAAGGTATGTATACAGAGAATTTATCAAAACAAAGTGCAGGGACACTTGGGATTAGTGATATTTTATATAAATTTTTAAGTGAAAAAAGGTAATTAAGATGATAACTAATCAAGTAAATAAGATGATAGATATGGCAGTATCTTTAAAAGAAGCTATAAAAGAAGATATAGAAGATGTTAAGATGGCAAATCATGAAAAACTTTTAGATAGAAATGAGATAAAATTGGAGCTTATGCAAAATATTAGTAATGCTCATCAAGAGCTAAATGAGCTTTTAGCTACTGCTATGCAAAATGGGGAAGATATAAATGATTATAGAGATATTGTTAATAATTTGGAAGAACATTTAAGAGAATTATATGATTTAAATGGGAAATTAGCATCTATAGTTTTACCTGTAAAACAGATGTATAAGCAGATAATAGATGATATTACACTTGTAAATGGTGGTTCACTTTTTGAGGTAACTGCATAGTGAGATTTATAGTTTTTCTTTTTTTAATTATTTTTTCTGCTAATGCTACAGAGATTCTTGTAAGTGATAAAAATATTAGATATCAAGAGATTCTGGATTATGATAATTTATCAATTAGTACAACTGAAAAAAGAGTTAGATGTGAGATGTTTGATAAAAATAATTTATTAAATACAACATATCAAGCCAAACATTACATTCTCAAGGGAAAACCTATTTGTATTAAAGATGTACAAGTGGTGAAAAAAAATAAGATTCGGTATGATTTTGGAAATATTGTAATAGAGCGAAATGGAAAAGTTATTGGGGAAAATAAAAAGTATATTAGAGTTAAAAATATTGATGGAACAATCGATAAGATCTATAAAAATGGACAGTTAAAATGAATATGTTATCTTTTTTAGGTGAAACACCTACACATGCTCTACGAAAAGCTCAAGAGGAGTGTGGAGAGGATGCTATTGTAATCTCTACTAAAAAAATATCTAATAAGGGTAAAGGTAGTAAAGATATGTATGAGATCCTTGTGGGTCTTGAAGATGAAACACATGCTCAAGCTGTAAAACAAAGGCTTCAATTATCTTCACAAAACAATGAAAAAAAAGTTGATGCTCAATTTTATGATTTTAGAGCAGAAATTTTACAGATGCAAGATGAATTAAAAAAAGTCCAAAAATCACTTTGGGAACCAAAAAGTAAATTGTATGATTTGGTAATACCTTCAGAATTTATAGATATTTATGCTTTATTTGAAAAAAATGAATTTGATGAAGAGATGACTTATACTATTTTAAAGAAAACTATAACTCAACTTCCTCTTGCTATGAAATCAAATGAGAAAAAAATAAAGGATTTTTTCAAATTAATCTTAAGAAGAATTATCCCTATAAAATATGAAGTACCAGCTCGTGTTCATCAAAGAAAAGTGATGATGTTTGTTGGTCCAACAGGTGTAGGTAAAACAACAACTATTGCTAAACTTGCAGCTAGATACGCTTATAAAATGGGTGTTGATTATAAAGTTGGTATTATCACTTTAGATTCTTTTAGGGTTGGTGCTATTGAACAACTTAAAGCTTATACAAATATTATGAGGATACCTTTAGAGGTTGTAAAAAAATCTGAAGATTTAGTTGAAGCACTTTTACGACTTCAAGATTGTCATTATATTTTAATAGATACAGCTGGTAGTAGTCAATATGATGCTGATAAAATAGAGATAATAAATAAATATCAAAATAGATTAAAAGATATAAATATTGAAAAGATGTTAGTTTTACCTGCAAATATAAAAAGGACTGATCTTCTTGAAATTTATGACCATTATTCAATATTAGGGATCAATAATTTAATTCTTACAAAACTAGATGAAACTAAAAGTTTTGGTAATATTATATCATTTGCATATAAAGTTAAAAAATCAATTGCATATCTTTCAATTGGACAAAATGTGCCAGATGATTTGGTGTGTGCTGATGACAGTTATCTTATTGATTGTTTTATGAATTTATCTATAACTAAAAAGTAATATAGTATATGTTTAATACAATCTCTTCACAAGCTAGTAAATTAATAAATTTAACAAAAAAAGAACATAGCAGAGTAAATTCTAAAACTAAAATTATTGCTATTACTTCTGGAAAAGGTGGAGTTGGTAAATCAACAATAACAGCAAATATGGCATATCTTTTTTCTCAATATGGTAAAAATGTTGCAGTTGTAGATGCTGATATTGGTTTAGCTAATATGCAAATATTATTTAATTTAAAGCCTAAAAAGACATTATATGATCATCTTGAAAATGGGGCTAAATTAGAAGAGATTATATCTCAAACCCAATATGACAATATCTCTTTAGTAGCAGGTAAAAGTGGGCATAACTTTATACATAACAATTCATCAAGACTATATTCTAGAATTATTTTAGATATAGTAGCTTTGAATAAATATGATATATTACTAATAGATACTGGTGCAGGATTGAATGATTATGTTCAAGAATTTCTTGAAATTGCTGATGAGATTGTTGCAATTACTACAACAGATCCTAGTGCTTTAACAGATGTATATGCTTTATTGAAAATGATAAGTACAACTAAAAAAAGATTATTTTTAGCTTTTAATCAAACAGCAAATTATAAAATAGGTCAAGCTATAACTCAATCCTTAAAAGATTTGGCTTTAAAAAATCGACTAAATAGAAATTTTATGGTAAAATATATAGGTAATGTAATTCCTGATTTAAATATAGCAACAACAGGAAGATTAAGAAAGTTATTTGTAAAAGAATTTGCAGGGAGTAGTTCAGCTTTGGATTTAGAAAGAATAGTAGATAGTTTGATAAAAGAGATTAAATGATTATAGAAGATTTTTCATATAGATTAATATCTAGTAAAATGATGAATACATATGTAGCTACTGCATTTTTTTCTACAGTTATATTTTTTGTCCTTAATGCTAATTCCTATACACCTTTAGAGATGATAACTGGTATTATACTTGCAACTATTGCTTTTAAGGGAGTTGCAAATATGATGCTTTCTCTTGTAATATTATTGTTTAATTTAGATAATAAGGGTGATGCTTTAGAGTTTGAACAGAGATCTGCAAAAGTAAATGGTTTATTAAATGAATTGTCTTTGCAACAAACAAAAATTAAATCAAATCAACTAGTTAAAGGATGATAGATGACATTGGGTGAAATTTCAACACAAATAAAAGGTTTAAGTACCGATAAACTTTTTTCTCAAACTACTAATCCTGAAGTAGAAGGGGAATCTTTCTCTTCGATGTTAAATAAAGCTATTGGGGATGTTAATAATTCTCAAGTAAAAGGTTATGAAGCGATGGAGAGTATTGCTACAGGTAAGGTAGAGAATTTACAAGAGGCTGTTCAGAAGATTGAAGAGGCTGAACTTAGTTTGAAACTTGCCTTAGAGGTTAAAAACAAAGCACTATCAGCATACAAAGAAATTATGCGAATGCAAGTATAAAATAGTGTAATTTTTGCACTATATGGCACGATTATGCTTCTTGAAATACTTGAGTATTCCTGCGAAGCCTAATCATACCATATAGCACAAAACTTACACTATTTGAGTTTTGTAAGTTTAGAATAAGAAAGGATATAATATGGGATTTTTTGATGGATATAATGTAGCAACATCTGGGATGACGGCTCAGAGAACTAGAATAAATACAGTGAGTGCTAATATTGCTAATGCACAAACAACGCATAGTGCTGATGGTGGTCCTTATAAAAAACAAAATGTTGTATTTGAAGAGATTTTATTAAATAAGCAAAAGGATGCAACATCTTCTGAGCGAGGAGTAAAAAATTCTAATAATAGTAATTCTTTTTCTCCTGTTGGTGTTGGGGTAAAAGAGATTGTTGATGCAAAAGGTCAGCCTATAATGAGATACGAACCTGCACATCCAGATGCAAATAATGATGGTTATGTAGCATATCCAAATATAAATCCTGTAATAGAGATGACAGATTTAATAGAAGCTATGAGAAGTTATGAAGCTAATTTATCAGCATTTCAAACTCAAAAAACAATGGATACAAAGACTATTGATATTTTAAAAGGTTAATTTTTTGGAGGAATTTAAATGTCTAGTGATATATTAAAAAGTGAAATTTTACCTAATGTTAAGGTTGATAAAGAATCACCTGCATCTAAGGTTCCTAGTGATGAGGTTAAAAAGGAAGGTGTATCTCTTTTTGATTCAATACTTTCTAAAACAAAATCTAAAGTTACATTATCTAAAGAGGTGACTTCTCAAAGTAAACAAAATACTATTGTAGAAAAAAAAGAAGTAAATAGTGCAAAAATATTAGAAAATATAAAGGTAGAACCATCTAAAGTATCACTTTTAGATAGAATGGCTAGTAATTTAAAAGCAGATTCTCCTTTAGATAAAACAAAAAAAGATATAAAACCTGAAGTTGATAATAAAACATTATTTGATAAATTAACAACGAATAAAATACAAATAGATACAAAAAAAGATGATATTCCAAAAGAGGGAATAAAAAATCAAGAATTTGAAAAATTAAATTTAAAAATAGAAAAACCTGATATTGGAAAATTAAAAACTGAAGATAATAGTGCTGAAAAAAAGATTGTTATACCTGCTAAAAAAGTAGAAATAAAAGAGACTCAAAATAGTAATATAATCGAAAAGAATATATCTAAAGCTGATATTGAAAAGTTGAATAAGTTGTCTAAACAAGAAGATAATAAAATTTTTATAGATGATTTAGTAAATAGTATAAATAGTATAAAAAGTGAAGATATAGTTAATGATAAAAATAATAAAAAACCTATATCAAATCAAAAAGAGAAAAAAATCTCTTTATTAGATAGTTTAGTAGAACAAACAAAGGTTAAAACTCAAGCTGAAGATATACCTAGTGATAAAAAAGTATTAGAACATAGTAAAGAGAAAATAGATGAAACACCTCTTCAAGCAAAGATATTTTTATCAAATCAAAGGGTTCAAAAAGAGATCCTTTCTGGACAAAAAATAGTTGAAGCTAAAGAGATGTTAAATAGTAAAGAGAAATCAGTATCAAATATTAAAAAGAGTGCAGATACTTTAGAGTTGAATTCTAGTAAAATAGAGATAGTTGAAGAGGAAAGTTTAACAGATAAAAAAGATATAAAAATAGTTGGAACTAAAACTGATATAAAAGAGCAACTAAAACAACAAAATAATATGTTAAATAAAATATTTTTAAATCAAACTAAAGGTAGTGAAACAATTACATTATTAAAAGAAGTTGAGATTAAAAATGATAAAAAATCAGTAGAGGTTAAAAGTGTAAAAGAGAATGCAATTAAAGTAGATGAAGATATAAAAGTAACAGTTGAACAAACTGTAGCGCAAAGTATAACAACTAAGATTGTTGAATCAAAACAAAAAATGAACTCTTTTATGTCTGATGTCGCTAAAAATATCTATTTAAATTATAAACCACCAATTACGGCATTTAGAATTAGATTAGACCCTGCGAATTTAGGAAGTATTGCTATTATGATGAAAAGTGATAAAGCTAATAATTCTATATCTGTTAGTTTAAATATGTCCCAAAGCAGTACATTAGAGACATTTAGTGAAAATAGAGGTACATTACAAAATGCACTAAATAAAGTTTTTGATACTGAATCAACTTTCTCTTTAGATTTTGGTATGCAAGATAGCGATAATAGTTCTTTTGAGCAGTTTAATCAGCAACAAAATAGCAATCAATCAAATTCACAAAATAGTAGTGAAGATATAAATATAAAAAATGAAGAAGAGATAGTAGAAGATCAAAGTTATATGTAGATGGAATCATTAGTTGCTCTTTTAGATCAAAATACAATATATATATTTCTTTTACTTTTTGCTAGAGTATTAGCGTTTATGGCATTTATGCCAATTTTTGGACATACAAGTGTATCCCCTACAATAAGAGTTGCAATATCTTTTTATCTATCAATTTTTTTATTTCCATTAATTGATGTAGAGTTGATAAATATTACTAGTGATGCCGATTTTCTAAAAAGTATTATTGGTGAAATTACACTAGGATTAGTTGCTGCTGCTATGGTTCAAATAATATTTTCTGCTGTTCAAATTGTAGGAGATTTAATAGGTTTTGCAACGGCACTTTCTATGGCGAATATGTTTGATCCTGCTACAGGAACTCAGCAAGGTATAATTAGTAGATTTTTATTTATGTTAGTATTGGTTTTATATTTTCAAACAGGTATGTATGAAGTGACACTTTTAATGCTTGGTAGTAGTTTTGGGATGATACATCTTGGTCAATTTAATATTTTTGATTATGATATAGTTTCTATGGCAATAACAGAGGTAAATAATATGTTTATATTTGCTTTTGCTTTTTCATTTCCTCTGTTTTTTATAGGCTTTATATTAGATATTTATTATGGTTATGGTACAAAATCTATGCCAGCATTTTCACCATTTATTGTAACTTTTCAAATAAAATTCACATTGATTTTTGTATTTTTAATGTTGGGGCTAGATATATTTGCACATAGTCTTGAAACATATTTTATTAGTAAATTTAGTTAAGAAAAGGGATCTAGTTTAATATGGCTGATGCAGATAAAGACTCCAAAACCGAAGAGGCCACCTCCAAGAAGATTGAAGACTCTAAAGCAGAGGGGAATGTTCCAAAATCTGCTGAAGTTCCAGGTGCTGCAATCTTATTTTTTTCCTCAATTTATTTATTATTTTTTGCAGGAGATATTTTTGAAAATATACAAAAAATGATGCTTTATGTTTTTAGTTTTATTGGGGAAGATATTGATGGTACAGTTTTATTTACTATTACCTATACTGTTATAAATACACTTCTGTATTCTTTAACGCCACTATTTATTATGGTCGTTTTTTTAGCTGTAATTTTTAATGTAATGCAATTTGGTTTTATATTGACACCTCTAAAATTAGAATTATCAAAAATAAATCCATTTACTGGATTCTCAAATGTATTTAGTTTAAAAAAAGGTCTTGAAGCACTTAAATTAACAGCAAAATTAACAATTATTTTTATAGTTATGGTTATTATATTAGTTATTGTTTGGGATGATATTTTAGTGATGATGGATATGACTATACATGGTTCTATCTCATTGATTATTAATCTTATAGGTTATTTTCTTGTAGCTATTTTGCTTATTGTAATCATTTTTGCTATAATAGATTTTTTCTTTACGAGACATTATTATTTTGAACAATTAAAAATGACAAAGCAAGAGATAAAAGATGAACATAAACAAATGGATGGTGATCCTCTAGTAAAAGGTAGAATTAGATCTATTCAGATGAAGATGTCTCGTCAAAGGATGATGAAAGATGTAGCAGATGCTGATGTAGTTATAACCAATCCTACACATTATGCAGTTGCATTACAATATAAACAAGGTGAACAAAATGCACCTAAAATGGTGGGAAAAGGGATAGATTTTTTAGCAATAAAGATGAAAGATGTAGCTAGAGAGAACAATATCCCAATTATAGAAAATCCAGCAATGGCAAGAGCTTTGTACGATCAATTAGATATAGAGCAAGAGGTTCCTGAAGAGTTTTATAAAGCGATTGCTGAGATTTTTACATATATATATGAATTGAATAAATAGGAAATAAAAGTGAATATTCTAATATCTTTGTTCTTAGTTTTAACAATAGGTTTTGCTAAAAAAGATTTTTATTATAGTTTTATCGATGAAGATAAAAATCAGATGGAACAATATAAAAAAGATAAAATATCTGGAGGAAATGATAAATTATCTTATATTAAAAGGTTAGTTCGAGAAGGGCAACTAAATGAAGCTTATAAAAGTATTGTAAAGTTTAAAGAAGAGAATAGTATAAAAGTTTTAAAATCTACTGTTGAGATACTGTATGCTGAAATTTTATATAAAAGAGGTAGTAAAAAATTTGCTATAAAAGGTGCAGCTTTACTTGAAAATGCTATAAATAATGGGACAATTATTGAATCTGATCTTTTAGAAGCATTACGATTATTAGTGAAATTAGAGATAAAAATAAATAAAATAAAAGAAGCAAAATTTTATGCAAATTCTATTGTTGAAAGTTTTGATGATCCCTTGTCTCAAGCTTATGGAAAAATAGCTGAAGCACAAATATCAACGCATAGAAGAAAATATAAAAATTCAATTAGAATATTATATAAAATATTAGTAAAAACAAAAGATATTGAAGTAGCTACAGTTGTCGCTGATGAATTGTATGATGTATATGTTTTAAATGGTGAAGATGAAAAAGCACACAATTTAGCAACTAAAGTTTTAAAAAAGAATATTGCATATTATGCTAATGATAGTTTTTTAGCATTAAAAAAAGTTGATAAACTAATAAAAGCTCAGATGCCACACTTAGCAATACAAATTTTGAAAATGTTACTTAAAAATGCAAAACAAAAAGAGAGTATTAATACATTTAAATATAAGTTAGCAAATGCCTATATGTCTATAAAAACTTTTGAAACACAATATATGCTTGAAGCAAAAGAGTTATATAAAGATTTAATAAGTTCAAAACGAGGTAATCCTTATAAAAAAAGAGCAAAGATGTATATTGATGAGATATTGATGAGAGAAGGGAAACTTTCTCCAGCTTTAATAGTACGAAAATATCCACATTCAGAACCAATGCAAGAAAAATCATTGATGCAAGAGTTATTAAATCAAGCTAACAATCATGAATATGATAGGGTTAATAAAGTTAAAAAAATATATAGAAAGATTAGTATAGTAACTGCAAGAAGATATGGATTTACAAATATTAAAGAAGTATTTATTAGTATTGATGAGGATATGATTAGATATTATTTAAAAGATGACAAATGTTTAGAGTTGTCCAAGGTCCTTAAAAAGATAGATATAGGAGCATTAAAAAAGATAATAATAGACAATGAAGCAAATGAGAAGATGTTTAATTGTTTATTGGAATATCCAAGTAAAGTAACTTTTAATATAGCAAATAAGGCATTTGCAGATAGTAAGAATGGAAATATATATTTATACCTAGAAAAGATAGCATTGCAGTTGAATTTAAATGAAGAGGCATATAAATTGTCTCAAAATTTAGATATGGTTGAAAAAGATAAGGAGTTATATAAAAGTAAGGAATTTTTATATAGATTTTTAATATATGGTAAACTGAATAATAAATACAAGATGGAAAAGTTTTTTGCCTATGCTTTACGAAATAAACATTATATTGAACAAAATGAAAATGAACCATTAATAATTGACTTTTATTATCAATATTATCTATATTTAATTGATAAGAATAAAGAGAAACAAGCTATAAAAATATTAAAAAAATTATATGATGCTCAAAATAAGATGGATGCATTTGTTTATTCTCCATTTGTAGAGATGCAATTATCTTTAGAGGAAAAATTGGATGACAATTATAAAGGTGCATTGGAATACTTAGAATTAGCACTTGATAATCCAAGAAATATAAAACCAAATGATTTAGTACAAATATATTTTGAGATGTCAAAGATATATAAAAAGCTAGGAAAAGAAAATAGATATAAGCATATGATAGATAAGTGTAAAGATGTAAAAGATGCAGATAGTTTATATAAAAAGATGTGTGATAAGTCTTGAGTTTAGATATAGATAATATTTTAAATAATATCAGTATGGATAACTTAATAGTCCCTTTTGGTAGAATTCATAAGATAAATAGTACAACAATAGTTGCAAGTGGTTTGGTTGTGGCTATTGGTGATGTTGTAAAGATAGAATCAGAAATGCACTTATATACTGTACTTGGAATGGTTGCTTCAATTGTAGAAGATGAATTTACAGTTGTGCCATTTTCTTTTATAGATGGATTTAGAATAAATGATAAAGTTTATTTACAAAAAGATGGACTTAATGTAAAGTGTGGTTATGGTCTTTTAGGTAGGGTAGTAAATGCTATGGGAGAGCCAATAGATGAGAAAGGTAAAATTCAAGATTTAGAAGAGACATCACCTATAAATAAAGAATCTATATCTCCTTTAAAAAGGGGAATTATAAGTGAAAAATTCTCAACTGGGGTAAAATCGATTGATTCTATGCTCACTTGTGGAAAAGGACAAAAAGTTGGTATTTTTGCTGGTTCTGGTGTGGGTAAATCTACACTTATGGGAATGATTGTAAAAGGTTGTCAAGCTCAAATAAAAGTTATAGCACTTATAGGGGAAAGAGGTAGAGAGATACCTGAATTTATCCACTATAATCTTGGAAATAATTTAGAAAATATAGTGATAGTAACAGCAACTAGTGATGAATCATCCTTAATGAGAAAATATGGAGCATTTACAGCTATGGCTATTGCTGAATATTTTAGAGATAAAGGGCATGATGTACTACTTATGATGGATTCTGTTACAAGATTTGCTATGGCACAAAGAGAGATAGGACTTAGTACTGGTGAACCACCTGGTAGGGGTGGATACCCACCTTCTGTATTTGCACTTTTACCTCAACTTATGGAGAGAGCTGGAGCGAATGAGAAAGGGACTATGACTGCATTTTTTACAGTTCTTGTAGATGGTGATGATATGAGTGATCCTATTGCTGATCAAAGTAGGTCTATCTTAGATGGGCATATTATTTTAACTAGAGAACTAACAGAACAAGGTTTTTATCCACCTATTGATCTACTTCAAAGTGCTTCAAGAGTTATAGATAAGGTTATCTCTAAAGACCAATATAATGGTTTTTTAAAGTTAAAAAGGGTATTATCATTAATAAAAGAGAATGAAGTGTTGATAAGAGTAGGGGCATATAAAAAAGGTATGGATTTGGAACTTGATCGAGCTTTAGCAAAAAAAGATAAGATTAGAGAGTTTTTAACTCAAGATACAAATTCTAGCTATTCTTATGATGAAGTTATAAATAAATTCTTAGGAGTTGCAAATGATTGATTTAACTAGTAGTATGATGTACAGAATTGGTAATCTTGATGTTCAAAATGAGAGAATTTCATATCAAATGAGTACAGGAAAAGTTATCGATAGAGGTAGTGATGATTCTGTACTTTATGGTAGGTATCTTGATGTAGAAGATAATCTTAGGACACATGAGGGGCTTAAAGTACAAATTGAAAAAACTACAGCTCAAAATAATGTAGCAGATTCAAGTGTAGATGAGATAAAAAAGACTTTAGACAGTATGAAAGTTGATTTATTAAAATCATTAAATTCTGGAATGACAAGATCAGATCGACTGGCAGTTGCAACTAATATGGAAGGGATGAGAGAAAATCTTATAACTTTATCAAATACAACAGTTGATGGAGAATATCTTTTTAGTGGTTCGAATACAACAAAACAAACATTTATAAAAGATAATGATTTTGAAGTTACTGGAAAAGTAGATTTTGGTGGAAATGGACACTTACGGAATATTGCAGTAGATCCAGGTGTATATCGGGATAGAGGAGTTACTGCTCATGATGTTTTAATGTATAGTGTAGATACTTCAAGTGCTGAGGATAAAATAAGTTTTCAAGAGGTAGATATTGTTGTGGATGAAAATGGTAATACATGGAAACTTAATGGATCAAAAGATCAACTTGTAAAATTGAATGAACAAGGTGTTGAAACGGCTGAATATTTAAAAGTTACAAATGATGGGGGTACTCCTAAAACATATACTAGTGAAACATTAACTGATGCTAATAATGCTAGTAGAATTAAAGATAGTACAGCTTCAGGTTTACTATTGGAAGCAAAACATAGTATTTTTGAAGATTTAAATGTAATAATAAATGCATTAAAAGGGTACAATACTCAATTAACAGATGATGCAAATGATGGTAAACAAGGTACAGTTGCAACAGATGAAGAGGTAAGAGATACCCTATCTAACTATCTTGGAAAATTATCTAACCAATATGATGCAACAAATATTGGTCATGCTGAACTTGGTGGAAGAAATAAGATTTTTGAAACAGCATTAGAGAGTTTAACTGCAAAAGTTACACACTATAATATCTTGATGCAAGAGACAAATGGTGCAGATATGGCTAAACTTGCTATGGAATCAAAATCATTGGAGATGACATACAATGCACTTTATTCAACAGTATCGAAAATGCATCAATTATCTTTAGTAAATTTTATAAATTAATTTTTTAGTCTTACATGAATTTTAGAGATCTATTTTTTAGGAAAGAGTATGTATTAGTTGCATTTATCTTTGCGATGCTTGCAATTATAATTGTACCTCTACCTAAAAGTTTTTTAGATTTTTTTCTAATTATATCGTTAACTTCTGCAATATTAATACTTTTAATATCTCTTTTTGTTCAAAAACCAACTGATCTATCGACCTTTCCAACTCTTTTATTAATACTTGTACTTTTTAGATTATCTCTAAATATTGCTACAACTAGATCTATTTTAAGTGAGGGGCATAATGGTCCTGATGAGGTTAGTTCTATCATTGCAGCTTTTGGTGAATTTGTTGTTGGTGGAAATATGGTAATTGGAATTATTATATTTATAATACTTGTACTTATAAACTTTATGGTTGTAACAAAAGGGGCAGGAAGAGTAGCTGAAGTTCAAGCAAGATTTTCACTTGATTCTTTACCTGGTAAACAGATGGCAATTGATGCGGATTTAAATGCTGGGTTTATTGATGATAAACAAGCAAAAGAGAGACGAGAATCATTAGCTAGTGAAGTTAGTTTTTATGGGACAATGGATGGTTCTGCTAAGTTTGTAAAAGGTGATGCAGTTGCAGGGATAATTATCACTATGGTAAATCTTGTAGGTGGACTTTTAATAGGTATGTTTCAGCATGATATGACAGCAGGGGAAAGTGCAACTGTCTATACAATATTAACTATTGGAGATGGTCTTGTTGCTCAAATTCCAGCATTGATTATATCAACAGCAACAGCTATTATAATTACTAGATCAAATTCAGATGAAGATAAATTTGCTAGTGGAACTATATCTCAACTTGTAAAAGACAGTAAAGCTATGATGATTACAGGAATTGCACTATTATTATTTGGATTAGTTCCTGGTTTTCCTATTGGAATACTGTTTTTTATGGGATTTTTACTTATGGGAATTGGATATATTGTGTATCTACTGGAATCTGGGCAAGAGAATGCTTTTACTCAGTTTTTTAAACCACAACCTAAAAATAAAAAAGTTAAAACACCCACTGATATTGATAAATTAAAGAAAAAGAAAAAAGAGATACAAGCTGTAGATGAAGAGAAAGTTTTGGATAAAACTATGAAAATGGAAGTTTTAGAACTTAAACTTGGACCACGACTTTTATCATTAATTCAAGGGGATAGTGAACTTTTAGATAAAATAAAAGGGATAAGAAATACTATTGCAGGTGAGTTAGGATTTGTTATTCCTCAGATTAGAATTTCAGATGCAATAAATTTAAGTATGAATGAATATTCTTTTAATTTAAAAAGGATACCAATAGCAAAAGGGAATGTTGAATTAAATCAACTTCTAGCTATGGGTGGGATTAGTAGTGCAAAGATAGAGGGTAAAAAAGTAAAAGAGCCTGTATTTGGACTAGATGCTACTTGGATAACTGAAGATAAAAAAGATTTAGCTTTAAGTAAAGGCTTTACTGTTGTGGATGCTCCAACAATTATATCTACACATATCTCTGAACTTATTAAAAAACATTCAGAAGATATACTTACAAGACAAGATATTGTAAATATTGTGGATAGACTTAAAGAGAGCTTTCCTATAGTTGTGGATGAAGCTATGAAGATCACAACTTATGGGATACTTTTAAGAATTTGTAAAGACCTTCTTCATGAGAAAATACCAATTGTTGATATGCTTACTATTTTAGAATCATTAGCTGATATAGGTGAAGTTACAAAATCACCTGAGATATTATTGGAACATGTAAGAAGTAAATTATTTAGACTTATAACCAATAAATTTACAGGAAATGATGGAGCTTTACATATAATTACTATTAAACCTGAACTTGAACAACAATTTTCAAGTAAACTTCAAGAACAACATGGTGTTAGCCACCTTATGTTAAGTATCTCTGAGATAAATTCTTTAGTAACAAAAACTAGAGAATTGGTACAAACTATTGAATCAAAAGGGGTAAATACTGTTTCAATGGTAGTAGATCCAATTTTAAGAAAAAGGATTTCTGAGATATTTGAGAAATTTGGATTTGATATAGCTGTTTTAAGTCATGCCGAACTTGATACAAAAGCAGAATTTACAATAGAGGGAACTTTAGAATTCTAAGGATAAAAATATGTTAGATAATAATTTTAAAGAGGTAGATTTTTGTAAAGATTGTGTATGCTTTGTGGAATGTAATAGTTCAAAATATGATATAAAATTACTTGAACAGTATATGATTTTTACAGCATTAAGGGATACTGAAAGTTTAATTGAAAAGAAATTTAATGAGATATTCAAAAATCCAAATTATCTACTTAACGAAGTAAGAGATTTTATGGAAGATAAAAAAGAAAATTGTATATATTTTAACAATAGGAAGGATATTTAGTATGGGACAATTATTAAGATATATATTTGTAGGAGCATTGGCTTTAATTCCTCTTTTTATAGTAGTTCAAGTTGTATTTTGGGTAAATAGATTAAGTATAGATCTTTTTAGAGAGATCTCAGTTTATACGAATAGTACTTTGTACAGTTCATTGATTTTATTGATAACTGTACTATTACTTGGAATTATAGGATACTCTACTGAAAAATTTGGTAAGTCATTGTTAATTGGTGTGATAGATAATATATTAAATAAAATTCCAGCTATAAGAACTATATACTCAATAGTTAAAAAAATTACAAATCTTTTTATGTCAAATGGTAAAGAGGAAAAAAAAGAGGTTGTATTGGTTGAATATCCAAAGAAAGATTTATGGGTACCTGCTTATGTGTTAAGTAAATATGAAAATACTTTAGTATTGTTTGTCCCAACAAGTCCAAATCCTACAAGTGGATACACTGTAATAGTAGAGAGAGAAAATATAAAAGAGACAACTTTAACAGTTGCCCAAGCTAGTCAATTTATAGTTAGTATGGGTGCAGATTTTATAAAAAAAGAGGAGATTTCTGCTATAATCTCAAAAAACTCAACTAAAAATAAGGCTTAATAATGATAACTTTAAAGATGGAAAAAGAGTGTGGATGTTTTAAAAAGAGTAGTTTTAATGCAGAACAAACTTTTACTACAAAAGGGGAAGCATTACAGAGTGCAAAAGGTATGTGTGAAGATATGAATGAAACATTTTGTCAAAAACATAAATTTAATTTTGAGCAAAATGAAAATGAAATAATAATAAAAATGGAAAGAAATAAATAATATGATAGATAATAAACTTTTACAAAAAGATTTTACTACAGTTGCTAGTGCCTTAGAGAAAAAAGGCGTAAGTACAACTTTACTAGAAGAGCTTAAAAATGATGTTTTGGCAACAAAATTAAAACGGCAAAGTATGGAGGAGATACAAGCAAAACAAAATGCTTTATCATCTTAATTTGGTTTATATAAAAAAGAGGGGAAAGATATAGCTCCTTTAAAGCAAGAGATAGATGAACTAAAAAAACAAAAACAACTAATAGAAGAAGAGGTTAGAACTCTTGAAGAGGGCTTAAATGATATTATGATGGGGATTCCAAATCTTCCAGATGATAATGTCCCTTTAGGGGAGAGTGAAGATGATAATATTGTGATTAAAACTGTTGGAACTCCTAAAGAATTTAACTTTATACCAAAAGAGCATTGGGATATAGGTGAGAGTACTGGTATCATTGATTTTACAAGAGGTGTAAAAGTAGCAAAAAGTAGATTTGCAGCACTTAAGGGAATTGGAGCTAGACTTGAGAGAGCTTTAATCAATTACTTTTTAGATTTTAATCGTGAGAGAGGATTTGAGGAGTGGTATGTTCCATTTATGGCAAATTCAAATACTTTAAGAGGAACTGGGCAGTTACCAAAGTTTGAAGATGATCTATTTAAAATTGAGGGTGAAGACTTATATTTAATCCCTACTGCTGAAGTGAGTTTAACAAATTTGTTTAATGATGAGATAGTACCACAAAATGAGTTGCCAATGCTTTTAACATCTTATACACCTTGTTTTAGAAAAGAAGCAGGAAGTGCAGGAAGAGATACAAGAGGGATAATTAGACAACATCAATTTGATAAAGTAGAGATGGTTGCTATTACAAAACAAGAGCAGTCCGAAGAAGTATTTAAAAAGATGGTTGAATGTGCTAGTGATCTATTAACTTCATTAGAGTTACCACATCAAGTTGTACAACTTTGTACAGGAGATTTGGGATTTTCTGCAGCTACAACGATTGATCTTGAAGTGTGGTTACCTGGACAAGGACAATATAGAGAAATTTCATCAATTTCAAACACAAGGGATTTCCAAGCTAGACGAGCAAAAATAAGATATAAAGATGGTAAGAAGAATATGTTATGCCATACATTAAATGGCTCATCACTTGCAGTTGGAAGAACATTAGTAGCTATTATAGAAAATAATCAAAATGAAGATGGTAGTATTACTGTACCTTCTGTATTACAGAAGTATATGTAGAGCTTATTTTGGATGATTATTTACTTTTTTTAGTAGATGACTGTATATAGGCTGCCGAGATTATAGATGAGAAAGTAGAATATAATATGGATAAGGATTTAAGATGATAGGAACATTAATTAAGTTAGCAGTATTGGCAATAATAATATTTGTAGGCTTGAATATATTTAATCCTGAAATGGCAGATAATGCAGTTAATAAAATTAGTGAAACTACAGGTATAGACAAAAATACTATAAATAATAATTTAGAAAAAGCTACAAATATGGCATTAGATGGAGCTGAAAAATTAAATGATGCTGCTAAAGAGAAGATTGAAGAAGCTAAAGATAAGATGGATAACTAATAAATATTCGCAACTACCTCCATTTTTTTAACTTCAGCTACTTTCACATATCTTAGTGTTTGATTTATATCTTTATAAGGTAGATATGTAAATGGGATTTGATAAATTCTTTACATAGTTTCAAGAATATATTTAAGTATAAAAGTGCTACACTTATGAAATTAATAAGTTTTTATAATAAGTGGAGGGTGTAATTTTCATGAATAAAATGACTAGTAAAATTATTTTAATGCCGCTTATATTTATTTTTCTTATGTCAATTATGGTTAGTTATACTTATATATATTTAATTAAATTACATCACAATGAGAATATTAGAAATTTTACAGAATCTTATAATGAAGAACAATATAAAAAAATCAAAAATAATGTAGATGGAATTAGAAATACAATTAGTTATGCAAATAAAATATATGATGAAACTCAATCAGAATTAAAAGCAAGAGTATTAAGAAGAATTAATCATATTAATATGATAAACACACCTTATGTATTTATTTTAAAATTAATAAATATTAACGGTGGAGATAATTTTGCTAAAATAATTTTTTATAACAATAAACCACAGGCAATAGGTAAATTTATTTCAGATAGTAAAAAAGACATTAATAATAAATATTTTTTAAAAAAAGTTTTAAAAGATATAAAACAAAAAGGTTATTCCTATGTTATATATAAACATGCTAAACCAAATAATAAAAATATAAATAAAAAACTTACATATTTTTATCTTGATAAAAAATTTAATTGGATAATCACAAGCAGTATATTTCTAGATGAAGTCAATACTGATATAAATAAAAAAAATAAGAAATTTGAAATGCAGATTAAAAAATTAATTCAACTAACTGTCTTTATAACAATAATATTATCTTGTATACTTGGTATTATATCTTATTTTTTCTCCAAAAATATATCTAAACAAATAGAATACACAAAAGAAAAGTTAAAAATTAATGTAGCAAAAGAAATAGAAAAAAATCAATTAATAGAAAAACAACTTATTAAATCAGAAAAAATGGTAGCAATGGGAGAGATGATAGGTAATATAGCTCATCAATGGAGGCAGCCATTGTCTGTAATATCAACAGCATCGACAGGTATTATTATGCAAAAAGAGTATGGTGTATTAGATGATGATAAACTTATAAAAACTTGCCATGCTATAAATGACAATGCACAATATCTATCAAAAACAATAGATGATTTTAAAAATTTCATTAAAGGGGATAGAACTAAAGAAATTTTTAATTTAAAAAATGGTATTGATAGTTTTTTAAATTTAGTAGAAGGCTCAATTAAAAATTACAATATAAATATAATATTAGACTTAAAAAAGAATATTGAAATAAATGGCTATGAAAATGAATTAATTCAATGTTGTATAAATGTTTTTAATAATGCAAAAGATGTTTTAGTAGAAAATAATATTGAAGATAAATTAATATTCTTATCAATTTATAAAAAAGAAGATAAAGCAATTATAAAAATTAAAGATAATGGTGGTGGAATACCTGATGATATACTACCAAAAATATTTGAACCCTATTTTACAACTAAACATCAATCCCAAGGTACAGGACTAGGACTTCATATGACTCATAATTTAATTGTAGATGGTATGGGTGGAACTATTGAAGCTACAAAGCAAACTTATACTTATGATGATAAAGAATATACTGGTGCTGAATTTGTGATAACTTTACCACTTAATTAAAACAACTTCTCAACAGCTTTCATTTTTTTAACTTCATCAACCTTAGCATATCTCAAAGTTTGATTAATATCTTTATGATTTAATAATTTCTGAACCAAAAATATATCATTGTATAAAACACAGTGAGTAGCAAATGTCTGGCGTAACGTATGGTGGCAAACTTTATTTTTTTCATCATCAGTTTCAATTATTAAATAAATCATCATCTGGCGTGTGGTTACCTGGACAAGGACAATATAGAGAAATTTTATCAATTTCAAATACAAGGGATTTCCAAGCTAGACGAGCAAAAATAAGAGATAAAGATGGTAAGAAGTATATGTAGAGCTTATTTTGGATGATTATTTACTTTTTTTAGTAGATTACTGTAAATAGGCTGCCAGAAAGTTCGAAGGAGTCTTTTTTTATTAGTGTTTAATTATTGGGTGGCACTTAAATAGTTAATTTAAAAAAAATATCATAATTAATACTTAAGTAAATTATATATATAATTATCCTTAAGTCATAAAGGGTAGGGATGAATAATATAAATCTTTTTATTATATTACTGGTTGGGTTTTTATTCTTTAATATCAGGATGTATCATGTCAATATTTAATATCGCCCAACAAAATTTTTCTAAATATTTGTATGCTGTTCTAGTGATTATATTTGTATTCTTTTTCATTTTTATATCTGGCTTATTTGTAATTATTGAAAATAACTATATAAAAGAGGATTTAAACTATCAAAAAGAGAAATTAATAGATAGGAATAATAATATTATTCATGCTGAAGTTAATAGATTGATAGAACTAATAGACAGAAAAAATACAGAATTAATTCAAAAAGGTTTAACTCCCACTGAGATAAAAGAATATATTATAAGTATGATATCTCATAAAGGAGCAGGTGCTGATGAAAAGTTTGTAGTACTTGATAGTAATTTAAATATACTTTGGAATAGACACATTAAAGCCATTGGTAAGAATTTAAATGATGTTGATATTAATACATATAGTAAGGTGTCAAAACTAAATTTTCAAAAAGGGGAATATATAGAGTTAACTAATTTTATGAAAAAAAATAGAATAGTTTATTTTAAAAGTTATAATAAATTTAATTGGATTTTACAAACAGGATATTACTCTGCAAAAATCGATAAAATTATAAATGAAAAAGAAATAATTTTACATAATAGAATTCATGACAAAGTCAAACTAATTCTTATTTTAGTTTTTATATTTTTAATAATTACTTTAATATTTTCTTCTTTGATTGTAAAAAACATATCTAATATAATTAAAACATATCAAAATAAACTTATTAATGCTAATGAAACTCTTGAAGATAAAGTAAAAGAACAAACGGATGAACTTCATAAAAGTTTAGAAATTATAAGTAATGATATTATATATTCAAAAACAGATTTAGATGGAATTATAACAGAAGTTAGTCATGCTTTTTGTAAGATTTCACAATATACTAAGGATGAATTAATAGGTAAGACACATGCAATTATGAAACATGAAGATACACCTAAAGAGTTACATAGTTTTTTATGGCATACTTTGGAAGAAAATCATATATGGTATGGAAAAACTAAAAATCATAAAAAAGACAATACAAGTTATACTTTTAATATGTCAATTACGCCACAATATGATAAAAATAATAAAAAAATTGGATATATGGCGATAAGACATGATATAACAGCTCAATTAGAGCTTGCAAGAGTAAATGAAAATCTAGAAATAAAAGTCAAAGAGGAAGTTGATAAAAATATAGCAAAAGAGTTACTTTTATTTGAACAATCAAAAATGGCATCAATGGGAGCAATGATAGGTAATATAGCTCATCAATGGAAACAACCACTTTCTGTTATTAGTGTAATAGCTTCAGGACTAAGTTTTAAATATGATTTAGATACATTAGATATAGATACAATTCCAGAAGAAACAAAAACAATAGAGAAACAAATTACTCATCTCTCTAATACAATTGATACATTTAGAAACTTCCTAAAAGAAAAAAAAGTGTTTAAAGAGGTAGTGCTTCAAGATAGAATAGATGTAGCATTAAGTATATCAGGTGTAGTACTTAAAGATTCTGGTATAGAACTAAAAAATAATATAAATTATAACAATCCAATTAAAATATCTTTAGTAGTTGGAGAGTTAGCAGAAGTATTAATAAATATAATTAATAATGCAAAAGATATACTGAAGGACAAAAATACTCAAGATCCTTGGGTTCAATTAGATTTAATAGAAAAAAAAGATAAGGTTATTATTACTATTGAAGATAATGGTAAAGGGATACCAGATGATATATTGCCACATATTTTTGATGAGTATTTTACAACAAAAGATGAAGATACTGGAACTGGACTAGGACTTTATATGAGTTATCAAATTATCACTAAAAGTTTAAAAGGTAAACTATATGTTCAAAATACTGAAAACGGTGCAAAGTTTTTCATAGAGTTGCCACTTAATTAACTTAATTTATAAATTATAAAAGCTTAAGACTATCATATAAGCATTATGTTACAATGTAATCATAAAATGACATCAAAAGGTGTTTGGTTAAGCATAAGCGTATTTAGAAGTTTTAAAGAGTGTAAAAAAATATAAACAAACAAGAGGGGGTATTTAATGATGACTAATAAAACAATATTAATTGTAGATGATACGATTATAAATCTTGATATCTTGGTTGTTCTTTTAAAAGAATATGATGTTTTAGTAGCAGTTAATGGTTTAGAGGCATTAACGATAGCAAGTGAGAATAAACCAGATTTGATATTATTGGACATAATGATGCCAGATATGGATGGGTATGAAGTATGTACAAAATTAAAAGAAAATCAAAATACAAAAGATATTCCAATAATATTTATAACAGTAAAAACAGATGAAGATAGTATAGAAAAAGCTTTTGATATTGGTGGTGTTGATTATGTAACTAAGCCATTTCGTTCAAAAGAATTATTAGCAAGAGTAACTACACAGTTAAAGATAGCAGAGCAATCTTATTTTAAAGATAAACTTATTCAAGAACAAGCTAAAATGGCTTCAATGGGAGAGATGATTGGTAATATTGCTCATCAATGGAGGCAACCCTTAAATGCTATAAGTTTAACAGCATCTGCTTTACAACTTAAACTTAAAATAGAAGAAGATATATCTAAAGAATATTTTGATAAAGAATTAGGCTTAATAGATGAATATACGCAACATTTATCTAATACAATTAATACTTTTAGAGATTTTATAAAAGCTAAAAAAGTATATAAAGAGTTAATACTTCAAGATGAAATATCACAAGCTTTAAATATATCTGTTATTACACTTAAAAATAAGTTTATTAAGTTAAAAGATAATATTGATTATGAGAATGGTATTAAGACTATTATGACTACAGGAGAATTAGGGCAAGTTATTATAAATATTATTAACAATGCAAAAGATATTTTAATTGAAAAGAATATTGAAAATCCTTTTGTTAAAATAGAGTTAAAAAAGTTAAGAGATAAAGTAATAATTACAATAGAAGATAATGGTGGAGGGATACCAGCTGATATATTACCTAAAATCTTTGAACTATATTTTACAACTAAACATCAATCTCATGGTACAGGGTTGGGACTTCATATGAGTTATGCAATTATTACTAATAGTTTAAAAGGTAAATTATGGGCAGAAAATATTGAAAATGGTGCAAAATTCTTCATTGAATTGCCGTTAAATTAAATAAAAAGATAATATGATAAAAAAGATAATACAAATTTTTCTAGCTATTTTACTGTTTACAATAAAAAAGATATTTGTTAGAGAAAACAGAGTACCGCATAAAATAATGGATAACATTTCTAATAAATTACATTCTATTTTTATTTTTACCTCTTTTCCTGCACTTTATTTATTGTGGTTTGATATTTATATAAATTTATTTTCTTTAAATACGGCAATATATATATTACTATTTTTCCAGTTTGTAATGATAATAAGATATTTTAATCCACTAATGTTAAAAGAGAAGAAATTACAGATTGGTATTATTGAAAAAATTAAAAAATTATCTTTATTGATTTTTATTTTTAATTGGATATTTTTATCTTTTGGTTTAGCTTTTTCATTTATTATTATAACTTTTTTAAATAATGGGTTTTATCTATTTATAATTAACCAGATAAAAAAACAAAAAGAACAAGAAGAGTTTAAAAAACAATTTGGTGATGGTGATTTTTCAAAAGAAGATATTGTTAAAAGACATATTTTAAATCTATTTGAATCAGATTTAAATGTTGAACAATTAACAAGAGGTGAAATAAAAAAACAATATAGAATAATGGCAAAGAAATATCATCCTGATGTTTATAAGGGAGATGAAAAAAATAAATTTACATCTATTAATTCATCTTATAAATTTTTAATTGATTTGGTAAAATAATGAAATTTTTAGATATTAAAGTGGTTTAAATATGATTACAATAGAAATAATTACAGAGTTTTTAGGTTGGTGTTCAATAATTAATATAGGGATGTTAATGTTATCTGCAATATTACTAGTGTTATTTAATGATACTATATTAAATATTCATATTAAAATGTTTAATTTAGATAAAAAATATTTGCAACAAACATATTTTAAATATTTAGCACAATACAAAATTATAATTATAATATTTAATATTGTTCCATATTTTGTTCTAAAAATAATAGTTTAATTATTATTTTTAGGCACTTATTCTTTTCATTAATCCTTTAGTGGGAATCTTTATAACATTTTAAAGTTCTATTTAGATAATGACAATATTTTTACAAAATAATTGAGGTTTTATTATATTAATCATATAAGCTTAAATTAATTATATAAGTGATAATATTTTCATACAAGCTTAATTGTTAAAGCCAAACTTATCGCGAGGTAAGGACGGAAAGCTACGGGTCTTAAATTTAAGATAGCCGAGTTGTCTTGATTATATTCAATATTTATGCGACTTGACTATTCTAAATTTTGACCTAAAATTTAGGAGTAAATTATGATTAATCAACAAGAAATAAATTTCTTTAATTCAAATTCTAAGTCATCAACATACATCAATAGAGATAAAAAAGATTGCAACTGGAGTTTTTCAAAAAAGAATATAAATAATAGTAATAATATATTTAGTATAGTCACAATATTTGTATTTACAATATCAATAATAGCCTATATAATATAGTAATTTATTTATAGGTAAGTTTAAAAACTTACCCATTCATCAGAATCATTGTTTGATACAATTTCTTTTGGTGATATAGTTTGCTTTAGATTTTTTGACTTTACTGCTATATTTGGTTGTACAATTTGTTTAGAGTTAATTCGTCTTTGATTTTTTTTATCAATAGCTACATCTTTTTCTCTTTTATCTTTTATTTGTAGTATTTCATCTTTTGCTTTTACTGTATCTTTACCAATAAAATTCTTTTCATTAGCATCATTCACAATATCATGTGCAATCTTTTGTGTCTGAATTGATATATCTTTTGTATGAGAGGCAACACTTGCATTTTTTTGTGTTTGTTGATCAAGCTTACTAATTGCATCATTAATTTGCTCAATACCAATTTGTTGCTCCTTACTTGCCATCTCTACATCTGATACAAGTTCTAATGTTTTAGTGATAGAATTATTTAGTTGAGTGTAGCCAGCTATCATCTCATCTGCAATTAATTTACCATCATTTGCTTTATTTGTTGCATTTTGAACCAATACTTTAATCTCATTAGCTGCTTCTGCACTTCTTGAAGCTAGATTTCTAACCTCTTGAGCAACTACAGCAAATCCTTTACCAGCTTCACCAGCTGTTGCTGCTTCAACTGCTGCATTTAAAGAAAGTATATTTGTTTGGAATGCTATTTGATCTATTATACCAATAGCATCACTAATAGCATTTACTTCATTATTTATAGAATCCATAGCTGTTGTAGTTTGAGTTGCTAAATTTTGACCTGTATTTACAGAATCCTTTACTTGACTTCCATGACTTGCCATATCATTAACAGTATTTGTATTATTTATTATATTTGCTGTTATCTCTTCTAGTGCAGCTGCAGTTTCCTCTAAAGATACGGCAGTTTCATTTGATGCAGAGTTTAAAGTAGCGACATTTGTCATTAAAACATCTGAACTTGACTGAAGTGTTAGACCATTTGATTTATTTTCAACTAACATTTTATTTATAATATCAGCTAATGAATTTAACTCTTTAGCAGTTTGTCCATTAGTGTCTTTTATTCTATGTGTAAAGTTTAAATCATGAAATTCTTTTAATATCTCTCTTACTTTATTTAAATCATCTGCAACTACATGTGATATAGCTTTTAGCATTTCATTAAAGATTGTTTTTAACTCTTCTAAACCTTCATTTTGAGTTGAGGCATTTATAGTTTGTTTTATATGTCCATCTTTTACAAGATTTACAACTCTTTTTACATCTATTATAACTGCTTCATCTTGCTCTATAAGTGATTTTGTTTTAGTTATATTTTTATTTACAACTTTTGCCATTGTACCTATTTCATCATTTGAATTATCATCTAATTTTATCACCGATGATGATTCTTTATTTAGATATTTAAAAAATCCTAATATTCCATTTTGAAATAGATTAAGTGGATTAATAACTATTTTTTGCACAGATATTGATATTGCTATTAGGATAAATATCACAAGAAATACTATAATTAAAAGAGCAATATTAATAATCTTATTGGCACTATTAACAGCCATATTTACTTTTTCTAAAGGTGATCCTACTATTGCAATTCCTAGTTTAGTTCCTCTAAAATCTTTAACATCAATATATGTGTATAAAAATTTATCTGTTTCAAATCTTTTTGTTTTTAAAAATTGAGCCATATTTAAATTTTGTGCATCTGCTAAAAACTTTTTATCTATAAATTTTTGAGAAATAATATAATTAGTTTTAAAAATACTAGTTTGATTAAATGTTTTTACTGATGATACTCGTTTATCCATTAGCAGTATAAAGCCATCTTTATTTTTATTAAATGCTTTTGCAACACTATTTAAACCTTGCATAAACTCCAATGACCCTAGATGTTTACCACTATTTGAAGTAACAGGAACAACAGAACGAAGTGATAATCCAGCTTTTCCTAGTTCAAAAGTATTTACAGCAGTTTTTGTTTGATTTACCTTTACAATAGAGTGTCTAAAAGAACTTAGATCATCTCCAAATTTATCAAGTTTCCATATTCTTACAAATGATTTATTGTCTTTTGTATGTACATGTACTTTTACATTTTTAAATGGTGTTGATGACTTTAAACTTTTACCAAGATTTATTAAACTCTCTATAGCTATTTTTCTATCATTTTTTTCTAGTGATTCTTTTATTTTCCCATCATTTGCAACAGAAACTGCATTTGATATACCAACATCTTTTTTTAATTGAAACTTATCATTTGTTTCTATCTGTAAACTTTTTATAAATTGAGCATCTACTTCATCTTCTATTTGAATTGAATACCAATTTAATAATAAAAATCCAAGTAGAAGTCCTACCGCAGAAATACCAACTACAGTATAATTAAGTTTTTGACCTATCTTTTTATTTTCAAACATTACATTCCCTTATATTAAAATTTATTTTTTATTGTAACATAACTATTGTCGCATTAATATAATAAAAACAAAGTTATATAATGATTGGTATTAATATTATAAAACTAATGTTGAGATTTTTTTTCTATTTTTTTACTTTTTGCCATAGTGCTTTTCATGTGTAATTTTGACAGAGCAAATTCTTTGGCAGATTTGTTAACATTTAATTCTTTCTGTAAACTTTGAATTTTTTGATTTAATTCTTTAATTAATTTATCTTGTTTTATGGAACTATTTTTATATTCATTTTTTAAATTAGCATTTTTAAGTTTACTCTCTTTTAATAAAAGACCAAGTTTTCTTTGAAATTCTTCCGCTTGTACTCTTACTGTTATATCTTCTCTTACTGAATCATAACTAAGTAGAGTGTGATTTTTGTCAAATATGGGACTTATGATAGTTTTAGTTATATAAAAATCACCATCTTTTTTAAGGTTCTTAATGATTCCTTCCCATTTGTGACCATCTTTAATGGTTTTCCATAAATCTTCAAAATCACTTGCCTCCATATCAGGATGTCTTACAATATTGTGAGATTTACCAATTAATTCATCTTTAGAATAGCCACAAATATTACAAAATGCAGTTGAAGCATGAGTTATTATACCTTCTAAATCAGTTTTTGTATAAATTACATAGCTATCAATTAATGTATCTTCTTCCATATGATTATCCATAATACAACGATCCTTTATATTTAGTATAAATAACTAATGATAATATCATTAGTATAATTATGATACAATAATAGTTATTAAAAAAATATATATAAGTAGGTTGGGTATTTGAAAAAATTAATATTTTTAGTTTTATTATCTTCATCATTGTTTGCTTCGTTGATTGGTAATGGATATATATATAATGATTTAAAAGTTTTAGAAGAA
>DAOVXU010000253.1 GCA_030635995.1 Arcobacter sp.
AGATTGTAAAAATATGGCATATTGCCATACAATTTGTCAAATCCCTTTATATAAGGGATTGCATAGTCATCATATTTTCGATTGTTCCAAAACTGAACCAAGATTGTTCCAGTTTTTTAAGAAGCTAAAAGGAAAGTTCCTCTTTTCTTTTTAGTATTCTTTGTATATTTAGCATATACAGATAAAGTTATACCAGAATTCTTATGTCCTAGCATTGATGATACCCAAAGTATATCTTCCCCTGATGCTATCATAAGTGATGCAAAAGTATGTCTCATTTGATGCATATTTCTATATTCAAACTTTACAGTTTTTAAAACCTTAGTCCAATAAATATCACTAATATAGCAAGAGGAATTAAAAGGTTGATTGTTTTTTCTTTGAAACATATAGTCATTATTTGAATATACTTTTAAATGCTCTTCTAAATAAGGAAGTAGTACATCTAAAATATCTACTTCTCTATAACTTGATTTAGTTTTAGGGCTAGATTCTACACCTTTATTTCTACTTTTAGTAACTTTGATAATTTTATTATCTAAATCTATATCAGTTAATCTTAAAGCCATCATCTCTCCTGCTCTTAATCCTGCAAAAAATCCTATTGCAAAATAACATCTCATAGAGATTTGAATATTAGGGAGTATTTTAAATATCTCATCTTTAGTAAATGGATTTATTTTTCTTATTGGTTGTGTGCTTGGAGCTTTTACTATATTAAAAGGATTTTTATTTATTAATTCATCTCTTAGTGCATCATCAAATACAGTATAAAAAATAACTCTCATTGCTGATACAGTTTTAGGTGCTAATTTTTTTAATAAGTTATTTTGCCAAATAGCTAATTCTGATGCTTTAATTGTATCTAGTTTTCTATTTCCAAATACAGGTATAACATGTTTTTCTAAATTAGCTTTATGTTGTGTTTGAGTAACAAGCTTTCTATTACCTTGATGAATTTCTAAACTTTTATATATCATCTCTTTAACGGTTGGAACAATTGTATTTTTAAAGAACTCTCCACTATGTACATTTAATAACATTTGTGGAATTATTTGTGTTGTTGCTAGTTTTCTATTAGCTTTACTATCTTCAATATTTAGAGATCTTTTTATAACCTCTCCATTTAGTGAAAACCGTACCCAGAGTTTAACCCCTCTAGTAAACATTTTAGGTTGTGTCATTTTTATCATGTTATCCCCTTAAGAATAAACACTTTAAAATAACTGCTTTTAACAAATTTTATTTTACAGTAAATCATATTAAATCTTTTAATATTTCATTTGCAATTTCTCTTGGATTAATTGTATTGACAGAAGCAGTTACCCAATTATCAAGCTCATATTTATCAAATAGTACACGACCTGCTTTTTTATGATAGTGAACACCATCAATAAAATAACTATTTTTTAGTTTAGGTATATGTTCTTTTGAGTATCCTAGATATATAGCAGTTTCACTTGTATTAAGCCATCTTTTTTCAACTTTATTTTCTTGTTGTCTTTTTAATAGTTTTAGTATATCATCTATCTTTGCCAAGTTCTCAAATTTAATATCCATATTTATCTCCTAAACTTTCTATCATAAAGTTCTGTTAAACAATTAATTATCAATTTATATAAATGTATCTCTTTAAGTGAAACTCTAAATATAACTACATTATGGGTATTATTAATTGATACTTTTATATCTTTTTCATAATATGTAATTTGATTTATTTTTGTTGTATATAAATTTATAATATCTACTATTTCATCATTTGAAATATTGATAAATTCTCTTAGATATTTATCATTTAAAAGAATAATAGTATCATTGGTTAGATAGTTTAGTTCATCGTGTATATGTATCATTTTCTTATCTCCTAAAATCCATATTCTTCTGTAGTATCATTAAGTGTTTCAATAACACCGTCTTTTAAACCTCTTTTAACCATCTCATTTTGAGTAAGTAAAAAATGTTTAATTTCGATTAATGTAATTAATCTTTTTTGTTCTAGTTTTCTATAGTATTGAACTAATTGATAGTTTTTTAATCTTGAT
>DAOVXU010000079.1 GCA_030635995.1 Arcobacter sp.
TATAAACTTCTTGCTGTTAAAAGTGCAAGGCGAAGACGATTGAACTCTCCCGAACTTATTTTTGATAGATTTGTAGTATTTAGATAAAAAGTTATCTCATCCTCTCCTGTTTCATCTAAAGTTTTAGAAGATAGGTCGATAGTTAAATTTTCCAAATATAGATATTTTAAATAACCATTTATATCTTTGATTAAAATATCTAATGATTTTTTTCTATATGAAGTAAGTTCTTTAGTTTGTTCTTCAATTAAAATAGATAATTTTTTTAAATTTTTTTCTAATATAGCTTTTTCAAAAGATATATTTTCATAACTTTCAAGTTCAATCTCTTTTCTCTTTTTAAATTCTAAAGCTTCCTCGATAGAACCATATTTTTTAATCAAAAATGAAAGTTTCTCTATTCTATCAAGTGTATCTTCTATATCATCATCTTGAATATTGGCAACTTTATCATAAAATTTTTCAAAAGTATTATTTACTTCATTGATAGCATCATCAAAAAATGCACTATCTGTGTCTAATATGGACAATGCTTGTGATATTTTATGTGTATTTGTTAAAAATGGTTCAGCCTCTTTTAGTATCTCTTCTATTTTGTCTTTTTTTGACATAGTTTCTTTTAGATTTTTTAATTCATCATATTCATCTATTTGTGGATTTATGGAACTTATTTTTTCTATCTCAAATTTTGTAAACTCTTTTAAATCCTCAATACTCTTTTCATCTTCAATAACTTTAGATAGTTTTAATTTTATCTCTTTTAATTCTTTAAATGTATCTTGAAAGTTTTGTAAAATATTTTTATATTTTGGTTGTTTTTTGATAGTTAAGAAATCTAAGAATTCAACTATATTTGAACTATCAAAATCACTTGTATCTTTTAGATGTAGATGTTTGAAAAATTGTTTGCTAAATTTATTTAGACTTTTTTTAGGTATGCTTTGATTGTTTAAAAAATATCTTGTTTTTGATGATGTTGATTGTTTAATAGTAAAATCATCATTTGATTCAATTAGATAATTTTCCTCTTTTATAGATATATCTTCAATAGATACTTCACTCAATCTACTTTTTGCATCAGTTTGACCAAATAGGGATAAAATAGAGTTCATAAGTATAGATTTACCTGTACCACTTGCTCCACTAAATACAATTAAACCGTTTTTAAATTCAACTTCTATATTTTGAAAAGATAGATAATTTTCAAGATAAAATCTACTTATCAACTTACATTCCCCAATTTAATTTTTGATTTAATACTTGAAAATAATCTCTATCTTTTAGTCGTATTAATTTTGCTTTTGATGAGGCTATTTGTATTTTTATAGATTCATTTTGGGCTATCTCATATATATCTTGTCCATCAATTATTATCATAGCACCCTCTTTATCGGGAGTACTTAGTTCTATTTCAAAATCTGCTGGTAGTACAAGTGGTCTTTGTGTAAGAGAATGTGGAGATATAGGTGTAACTATAAATGCTTCAGTAAGTGGATATAAGACAGGACCACCTGAGCTTAAATTGTATGCTGTTGAGCCTGTTGGAGTTGAGATAATTAATCCATCACCATAATAAGAATTGAATTTTTTACCATCAATAAGAGCATCTATATGTACCATATTTGCTACAGATTTTCTTGTAATAACTATATCGTTAAATGCAATAGAATTATTTAAATTGATACTTGTTTTTATCATCATTCTTTTATCAATACCATATATATCTTGTATAAAATCTTCTAAAAAATCTTCTAATTCATCTGGTAATACAGATGTTAAAAAACCTAATGTTCCAAGATTTATTCCTAAAACTGCTTTATTGAAATTAAAGCTCCTTCTTGTCACTGATATTAAAGTACCATCACCACCAACACTTACTAAGAAATCTGATTTTTCACATAACTCTTCAAATTCACAATATTCAGTTTCATCTATCATTTTTGCACTAGATTCCTCTAATAAAACTGATATTCCAAATTTTTCAAATTTAGCTTTTATTGATGGATATATATCTTTTAAATATTTTGCATCTGGTTTTAAAACAATACCTGCAATATTTTTACTTTCAAGAAGTTCTGTATTTTTAGTTATTTTCATAGTTAGATTATATCATATTATTTGATAAATCATCTGAGAGATTATAATATTGGGTAACTTTAGATATAATGGCGAAATGATAACATTACAAAATATTCAAGAAGCAAAAAAAAGATTAGATGGAGTTGTTCATAAAACACCATTAGCACATGCACCAATTTTAAGTAAAGAGTTAAATGCAAATATTTATTTAAAAAAAGAGAATTTACAGTTAACAGGAAGTTTTAAAATAAGAGGTGCTTTTAATAAAATATCAACATTAAATAATGATGAAAAAAAAGCAGGTGTAGTAGCTGCAAGTGCTGGAAATCATGCTCAAGGATTGGCTTATAGTGCTAATTATTATAATATAAATGCAACTATTATTATGCCTGAAGCTACACCTTTAACAAAAGTAAGTGGTGTAAAATCATATGGTGCAGAGGTTATACTTCACGGTGCAAACTATGATGAAGCTTATGAATATGCAACTACTTATGCTAAGCAACATAATAGAACATTTGTTCATCCTTTTGCAGATGATGTTGTAATAGCAGGGCAGGGTACAATCGCTTTAGAGATATTTGAAAAACTTGATAAAATAGATATGATAATTATCCCAATTGGTGGGGGTGGTTTAATTGCTGGTATGGCTACAGCAATTAGAGCTTTAAAACCAAATATTAAAATTATTGGTGTAGTAGCAAGTGGTGCAAATGCTATGAAAAATTCATATGAAAGAAAAGAGGCAATTGATAATTTATATGTAAAAACTATCGCAGATGGGATAGCTGTAAGAGATGTAACACCTAGAATGTTAGATTATGCTTTAGATTTAGTTGATGAGATTGTAGAAGTTGAAGATAAAGAGATAGCTAGTGCGATATTATTTTTACTTGAAAAGCAAAAAATTGTAGTTGAGGGTGCAGGTGCTGTTGGACTTGCTGCAATTATGCACAAAAAAGTAGATGTCGAGAATAAAACTGTGGTACTCCCTTTAAGTGGTGGAAATATTGATGTAACTATGTTATCTTTAATTATTGAAAAAGGTTTAGTTAAATCAAATCGAAAAATGAATATGATAGTTACACTTATAGATAAACCAGGTAGTTTGATGAAACTTACAGATATCTTTACTACAAATGATGCAAATATTGTTCAAATTGATTATGATAGAAATTCTGTACAATTGGATTTTGGGGAAGCAAATGTAACTATTGGGCTTGAAACTAAAGGTGAAGAACATCAAAATTTAATTCGAGAAAAGTTAAATGAAAATGGATATAGGTTTAAAGAGATATAAGTTTTATTAAGCTTTTATAAATATTAGTATATAATTCGGAATTAATTTTCTAAAAAGATAAAAAAGAAGGAGACTACATGGAAGGTAGATTATTTACATTCTTAGGTTCGATTGGTGGACATGGGCAAGATTGGATGATATTATCGCATTTAGCGTTAACAACAATAATTGTATTATTAGTAGCTAGAGCAGCTACAAGAAAAATACAACTTGTACCAACAGGTACTCAAAATGTTATAGAAGCATATCTACAAGGTGTTGTTACTATTGGTGTAGATTCAATGGGTGAAAAAAATTCAAAAAGATTTTTACCACTAATTGCTACACTTGGTTTATTTATATTTGTTGCAAATATGATGGGTATTATTCCTGGTTTTGAATCAATCACTGGTAATATTAACTTTACATTAGCATTAGCTATTATGGTATTTGTTTATTATAACTATGTTGGATTTAAAGAAAATGGTGCTGGTTCATACCTTGGGCATATGATGGGACCTGTTCCTGCACTTGCTCCATTGATGTTCCCAATTGAGATTATTTCACATATCTCTAGAATTGTATCTTTATCGTTTAGATTATTTGGTTCAATTAAAGGTGATGATATGTTCTTAATGGTACTTCTTATGTTAGTACCTTGGATTGCACCACTTCCTGCATTTTTCTTCTTATTTGCATTTGGTATCTTACAAACTTTTGTATTTATGATACTTACATATGTTTATATTGCTGGTTCAGTAATGATGGCTGAGGAGGATCATTAATCAAAAGATTAATGATTAGAGATAAAAAGACCTCTTTTTGAGGTCTTTTTTTATGTCAAATTTTATGTCAAAAAAACTATGAAATCATATCTTATAACCGATCCAAAATATTATACAAATGATACTAAACAATTTAAAATAAATCTTCAAAATTCTATATATAATCATGCTATTGATATGATATGTTTTAGAGATAAAGTATCTTTAAACTTTGAAGAGTTAGCTAAAATATTTGTAAAAATTTCAAAACAAAATAATATAAAAAATATATTTTTAAATAGTAATATTGAGTTAGCATATAGTTTAAAAGCTACAGGAGTTCATCTCACTTCTACTCAATTTGAGAATATAAAAGATGCAAAAGAGTTAGATTTAAAAGTAGTTATTAGTTGTCATACTCTTGATGAGGTTGAAAAAGCTATAAAATATAAAGCTGATTTTATTACATATTCCCCTATATTTAATACACCAAATAAAGGTGAACCAAAAGGGGTCGATATATTAAAAGATGTTGTTGAAAAATATGATATAGATATAATTGCTTTAGGTGGAATAGTTACAAAAAAACATATAATACAAATAGAAGATACAAACTGTTATGGGTTTGCTTCTATTCGGTATTTTATAGATATTTGATACAATACAAAATAACAATATAAAGGTATTTAAGTGTTAAGTGATAATAATTTTATAAATATAGCAAAAGAGATAGCAAGTGCAAGTAAATGTGTATCAAAACAAGTTGGTGCAGTAATTGTAAAAGATGGTAGAATTCTAAGCACTGGCTACAATGGAACACCTTCTGGATATACAAACTGTTGTGACCATTGGGATGGTGAATATACATCTGAACACCATGAGTGGAGTAAAACTTATGAGATTCATGCAGAGATGAATGCAATTATTTGGGCTGCAAGAGAGGGTATAAGTATAAATGGTGCTACAATTTATGTTACTTTAGAGCCTTGCAGTGATTGTAGTAAAAATATCATTGCAACTGGTATAAAAAGAATTGTTTATGATAAATCTTATGAGCATACAAATTCAGAAGTTATTACAAAATATATTAAAGACAATGGTGTAATAATAGAGCAATTAGCTTAATTTTTTAATAGATTGTAAAAATTTATTAAATTGGTTTGCAAAGTTTTGTGAGTCTTTTTGTCCAAATGGCTTAGGTCCTTTTGTCATCTCTCCACTATCTCTTATATTTTGCATTAAATCCCTGATAGCTAAATATTGTTTGATATTATTTACTGTAAAAAGTTCCCCTCTATGATCAATGGCATGAGCATTTTTAGATATAATTCTATCTGCTAAAGGTATATCAGCTGTTATAATTAAATCGTCTTTTTTAGCCAATTGAACTATATGATTATCAGCCTCATCTGCCCCTAAATCAACTACAATATACTTTATAAATATTGATTTTCCTATATCTATTTTTTTATTTGCTATTACTATTGTTTCAATATTTTGTTTTTCAATAGCTCTAAAAATAATAGGTTTTAAAAGTTTTGGTAAAGCATCGCCATCTATAAATAATCTCATTACATTTTTCCAATAAAATAATATATACCTATTTGAATCGCAACTATTAGGATAAATTTTACCATAAAAGATAATTTTTTTATCTTATGTCTAAAAATAATTATAGCTAAAATAGAGCCAATAGTTCCACCGATAAATGATGAAAACAGTAGATTTATCTCTGATACTCTTGATATGCTTTTATTGCTTCTTATTGCTTGAAGTTTATCATATGAATAATAAATAAATGAAAATACCGATATAGATAATATATAAATTTCTAAATATGATAGTGATAATGAGAAGTTAATCACAAGTGCCTCCAAATAATTAAATATTATTTTATTAATTTTTTTATATTATACCAAAACTATATTATTATGATACAATTCGGAAAAATAATATACAAAGGACTTAAATGTCATTTAATGAATTAGGGTTATCAAAACCTCTATTAAAAGCAATTGAAGATCAAGGATATACAACTCCTACTCCAATTCAAAAACAAGCAATACCTCTTATACTTACTAAGCAAGATTTATTAGCAGGAGCTCAAACAGGTACAGGTAAAACTGCTGGATTTACTTTACCATTATTGGAGATGCTTACTCAAAATAAAGTACAAGTTAAAAGATTACAAGTAAGAGCTTTAGTTTTAACACCTACAAGAGAGTTAGCAGCTCAAGTTGAGGAGAGTATAAAAATATATGGAAAATATTTACCATTAAAATCAACAGTAGTGTTTGGTGGAGTGGGGATAAATCCTCAAAAAGCTATGATAAAAAAAGGTATTGATATACTTGTGGCAACTCCAGGACGACTTTTGGATTTGGTATCTCAAGGTTCTCTTGATTTGGGTGCTGTTGAGTATTTTATACTTGATGAAGCTGATAGAATGCTTGATATGGGATTTGTACATGATATTAAAAAAGTATTAAAACTTTTACCATCAAATAAACAAACACTTTTATTTTCAGCAACATTTAGTGATAGTATTAAACAACTTGCTCAAGGATTGCTACATAAACCAGCATTGATAGAAGTAGCAAGAAGAAACACATCTTCAGAGATGGTATCTCAAGCTATACATTTTGTAGATAAAGGTAGAAAGCCAGAACTATTATCTCATCTTATTGGTTCAAATAATTGGAAGCAAGTTTTAGTATTTACAAGAACAAAACATGGTGCAAATAAACTTACTAAAAAATTAGAATCTGATGGTATTGGTGCTGCTGCAATTCATGGAAATAAATCACAAGGTGCAAGAACAAAAGCATTGGCTGATTTTAAAAGTGGAGATATTAGAGTTCTTGTAGCAACTGATATTGCAGCAAGGGGTATAGATATAGATCAACTTCCTCATGTTGTAAATTTTGAACTTCCAAATGTTGCTGAAGATTATGTTCATAGAATTGGACGAACAGGAAGAGCTGGAAATGAGGGTGAAGCTGTATCTTTGGTTTGTGTCGATGAACATGATCTACTAAAAGGTATTGAGAAACTTATTAAAAAAGATATTAAAAAAGTTCATATTGATGGATTTGATGTAGATCCTTCAATAAAAGCAGAGCCTATTCAAAATGGTCGAGGTGGAGGACAAAGAAGAGGTGGAAATTCTCAAAATAATAACTCTTCAAATTCTAGGAATAGAAATGGTAGAAATAATGACCAAAGATCAAACTCAAGAAACAAACCAAAAGGTGATGTGTCAAGAGGAAATGCTTCA
>DAOVXU010000153.1 GCA_030635995.1 Arcobacter sp.
CTAATATAAATTCATATATAACGCAACATAAAAATATAAATAAAAATATAAATAGTACAAAAGTAAATTTTAAAATGGCAACAGATATAAGGGATACTAATATTGTATCAACTATATATTACAAAGATAAAAAAAAGAAAGAATTTGATATTGATGTGGATTTAAAAAATTGGTATCAAAATGCTATGATAAGAGAGTTGAAATCTGCTAAAATGTATGATGAAAATAGTGGTATAGATATAAGTATTAATATTAAAAGTATAGAAGCACAATATGAAAAATACAGTATAGAAAAAGATAATTTAAAAGTAGATTTATCTATAGAAGTTGTTATTAAACAAGAAAAAACAACATCTAAAATAAATATAACTTTAAATCAATCTAGATATAAGCCTATGATTTTAGATGCACAGGGGTTTGATAATATTTTAAATGATATATTAAAAAGTTCAATTGAAAGAAGTGTAAATTTAGTTTTATTAAAATTAACAGATAAAAAGGGGTTATAAGATGAAAGTATTTTATAGTTTGATTATATTTATTGTATTAATATCTACAAATTTAAGTGGTGCAGATGAAGAATCATATTGGGATAAAGTTAAATCAGGTAGTGATGCTTTATTGGATATGACAAAAGAAGGCTGGGATAAAACAAAAGAATATAGCAATACAAGTGGTGATGCTTTATTGGATATAACAAAAGAAGGTTGGGAACTAACAAAAGAATATAGCAATATAGGTAAAAATATAGTTATTGAACAAACACTTTTAAATGGTATCAATGTACTTACAGATAATTCAAAAGTAAAAGTAGTACTTTTAGATATAAATGATACAACAAATTATATAGATATGGTATTTTATTTAAAAGGTGAAGATAAAAATTTAACAGTTAAAATAAAAGATTTTACATGGGGTGTAAGTAAGGATGATAAACATATTGTATTTGAAACTTTAGATATAAATTTAGATATTGAGTGGATAAACTATCTTTTAGTTGATGCTATTAAGAGAGATGGAGGACGACTAGTATTACCAAATAAAGCAACTACATTTTCTTTACTTTTTTCTATAAAACCAAATATAAAGATAAAAAAAGCTTTACCTACTAAAGATAAATTTGATTTTGTACATTATGAATATGATAAATCATTTTTTAATATAAATAAATTTGAAGTGATTAACGGAAATATAGTAGTTGATATATTTACAAAAGGTGGAAAAAACATATCTTGTAATATAAAAAGTTATATATTAAGAACTGCAAATAGAAAATCTATAATTGCACTACAAGACTTGAAATTTGGAGTTTGTAATAAACCTTGGATTCAAAGTATTATTGAAAAGCAAAATAGAGAGATACACTTTGATTTTACTGATAAATTATATCAATTATTTAATGAAAAGGTAGAATAAGGAGATATATAGAAAGTAGAATATTTATGAGTATTCTACTTTTTAGAGGTCCACTTATAAGAATTAAAGTTACATTTAGATAAAATCGGCTACAAAAATATACAAGGGTAGGCAAGAATCGATGAAAAAATTAGAAGATTTTGAATTAGCAGAGGACGAAAACTTTGCAGCAATGTTTGAGGAGAGCGAAAAAAGTACACAAACAAATACAGTAACTGATGGTGAAGTGGTAGCAATTAATGATGAGAATTTCATAGTTAGTATTGGTGGAAAAGAGGGAAGAATTCCTTTATCTGAAATCACAGCTGGTGGTGAAGTTAAATATAAAGTTGGTGATACTATTACAGTTATGGTTGTAGGTACAAGAGGTGAAAACTTATCTTTATCATATAAAAAAGTTTTACAAAAAGCTAAATTTGATGAGTTCTTTGCTCAGCATGGTGAAGAGCCAGAAAACTTAATTGTTGAAGGTGTAGTTACTTTTGTTAAACCAAGAGCTGGATTTATTGTTGAGAGTGAAGATGGTATGGAATTTTTTATGCCAATGGCACAAGGTTACTTAAAAGCATTTGGAGCAGTTGGTAAAAAAATCAAAGCTGTTGTGCTTAAAGCTAAAAAAGAGACTTCAAGTATTGTTATTTCAAGAAAAAAACTTATTGAAGATTTCCAAAAGAATAAAGAAGAATTAATATCTAAACTTATGGAAACTAAAGAACCAAAAATTGGAACAATTAAAAAAATTACTTCTTATGGTATGTTCGTAGATATGGGTGGTGTAGACGGTTTAGTTAATTATAACGAAATCTCTTACAAGGGTCCTGTTAATCCTTCACAATATTATGAAGAGGGTGATAAAGTAGAAGTTGTAGTTAAGTCTTACAATAAAGATAAAGGTCACTTATCATTATCTATTAAAGATGCTATGCCAAATCCTTGGGAAGAAGTTGAAGAGCAATTAGAGGTTGGTGATACAATCACTGTAACTGTTTCTAACTTTGAATCATATGGAGCATTTGTTGATTTAGGAAATGATATTGAAGGTTTACTTCATATTTCTGAAATCTCTTGGTCTAAAAATGTTAAAAATCCAAAAGATTATTTAACTATTGGTGATGAGATCAATGTTGAAGTTATTGATTTAGATTGTGTTAAAAGAAAATTAAGAGTTTCTTTAAAATCACTTTTACCAAAACCATTCAAGAAATTTGTAGAAAATACAAAAGTTGGTGATACAGTTAAAGGTACAGTTGCAACACTTACTGAGTTTGGTGCATTTATATCTATTGGTGAAGTTGATGGTCTTTTACATAATGAAGAAGCATCTTGGGAAGCAAATGTTAAATGTAAAAATGTTTACAAAAAAGGTGATGAAGTAGAAGTTAAAGTTATCAAAATTGATAGAGAAAAAGAAAATATCTCTTTATCTATTAAAGCTATGGGTGAATCTCCAGCTGATAAATTTGCTGCAACTCATGCTTATGGTGATATTATTAAATCTACAGTTAAAGATATTAAAGATTTTGGTGTATTTGTAGTTCTTGAAAATAACCTTGATGGTTTAATTAGAAAAGAAGATCTACTTCAAGTTGCTGAAGGTGAAAGTGAAGTTGCTATTGGTGATGAAATTGAAGCAGTAATTGTAAATATTGATAAACAAAATAATAGAGTAAGACTTTCTGTTAAAAGACTTGAGTCTCAACAAAATAGAGATGTTATGAAAGCTGTAAGTGATGATAGTGCAATGACTTTAGGTGATGCATTAGCAGGTCAGTTCAAAAAATAATCTATTTAAAGATATTGGAGAAAAAATGAGTAAGCCAACTATTGTAGTATGTGATCATATCCACGAAAGTGGATTGGATATTTTAAAAAATACAAATGATATAAACTATGTGTATGCAGCGGACATTGATAAAACTGCCCTTTTAGATGTTATTAAAGATGCAACTGTTGCAATTACACGAAGCTCAACAGATATAGATGAAAAGTTCTTAACTGCTGCTGTTAATTTAAAAGCAATAATAAGAGCAGGTGTTGGATATGATAATGTTGATATGGATGGTTGTAGTTCGCGAGGAATTATAGCTATGAATGTACCAACAGCAAATACAATAGCTGCAACTGAACTTACAATGACACATATGTTATCTTGTATGCGAAAAATACCATATTCTCATGCACAACTTAAAAATGACAGAATCTGGAAAAGAGAAGATTGGTATGGTCAAGAGTTGTATGGTAAAAAATTAGGTGTTATAGGATTTGGTAATATTGGACACAGAGTTGCATTACGGGCTAAAGCATTTGAGATGGATGTTATCACTTTTGACCCTTATATCCCTTCAACTAAAGCTACAGATTTAGGGATAGATTACACTACAGATTTTAAGGATATTTTAGATTGTGATATTATCACAATCCATACACCAAAAAATAATGAAACATTAGATCTTATTGATGAAGAGCAAATAGCTAAGATGAAAGATGGTGTTATACTTATTAACTGTGCGAGAGGCGGACTTTATAATGAGGATGCACTTTACAATAATTTAAAATCTGGAAAAATTGCAATGGCAGGTATTGATGTATTTATCAAAGAACCAGCAATTGATAATAAACTTTTAGATTTAGAAAATATTATTGTAACAGCACATCTTGGTGCTAATACTGTTGAATCTCAATATAAAATCGCAACTCAAGCTGCTAATAATGCCATTGAATCTGCAAGAGGTATTGGGTATCCACATGCTTTAAACCTTCCAATAGATGAGACTAAAATACCTTCATTTGTTAAGCCATATTTAGAGTTAACTCAAAAGATGGCTTTTACAATTGCTCAGATGGATAAAACAGATATTAAATCTATAAAAATTGAGGCAGAGGGTGATATATCTGATTATTTAGATAGTTTAATTACTTTTGGAGCTGTTGGGGCTTTAACACCAGCAATTGGTTGTGA
>DAOVXU010000126.1 GCA_030635995.1 Arcobacter sp.
AGATAAAAATATCTTAGTACCACCTAACTTTAAAAATTTTACTAAGTCTTTAATTCATTTATTTAATAATTGTTTAGATCATGGAATAGAAGATCCTAATACTAGATTGATTAATGGAAAATCTGAACTTGGAAATATTAAATGTTCTTTCAAGATGGTATCTAATGTACTTGTTCTAGAGATTAGTGATGATGGTGTAGGTATTGATACTGAAAAACTTTCTACTGCACTAATTAAGAATGGTATTAAAACAAAAGATGAACTAGATGCTATGTTTGAAGATGATATATGGTTATTAATATTTGAATATGGTATTACAACTAAGGATGATTTATCGACTTTATCAGGAAGAGGTATTGGTATGAGTTCAATAAAAAAATCTTTAGATGAACTAGGTGGTAGAGTAAATGTAGATAGTATTGATAACGAGGGGATAATATTTACATTTACGATTCCAGTTGATTATCAATTTAAACGATTAGATAAAGATTATGGTGATACTATGAATAGTATTGTATATCAATGTCAAGCATTTTTAGAAGATAATAGTGATATAAAATTTATAGAATCTGTAGATGTAAAGTCTGGCAGTATATATGATGATTGTTGTGCATTAGAATTAAGAGGTGGATTTAATGGTATATGTATATTTTGTTTTTCATATGAGATAATTGAAAGTTTAGCTAATATTATGATTCCAGAAGGATTTACTAAAGAAGAGAATGAGATGATGAAAAATGAATTAGGATTTGAAGTCGTTAATACTATAGTTGGATTAGCAATACAAAATTTTCCTGAAAAGCAAAAGAATACTAGTATTTCTATCCCTTATATGTATAATAAAGATAAGATAGATAAAGAAATTTTAAATTATGAAAATGTTATTATAAGAGAAATTACCACTTCATGTGGAAAAATAAATTGTGTATTATTGGAGGATAAATAGATGTTAAATATATTAGTCGTAGATGATTCTATGCTTATTAGAAATACATTAACAAAGCAATTGGTTGCTTTGGGTCATAAAGTAGTTGCACAAGCAACAAATGGGAAAGAAGCAGTTGAATTGTATGGAAAATTATTACCAGATTTAGTAACTATGGATATTACTATGCCTATTATGACTGGTATAGAATCACTTAAAAGTATAAAAGCAAAATATAAAGATGCTAAAATTATTATGGTTACTTCTCATGGGGAAGAAAAATTAGTTATGGAGGCTATATCTAGTGGAGCTAAGGGTTATATTTTAAAACCAATAACCAACGAGAAAATAGAAGAGGCAGTAAACAAAATCTTTTAAAATATTAAAAATATGTCAATATGACATATTTTTAATATTTAAGTAATAATTAGTGTATAATTTTGAATGAAAAATATACAAGCAGAGTTGGAAATTTTATATTTAGAAAAAAAAGCAATTGAACAAAAGATATCTTTGCTTGAAAAACAAATTGAGTTGAATAGTGAATTTAGATTTGAATTATCTTGTGTAATTACTATAGATATAATTAAATTATCATCTGAACTTGTATTAAAACTTAAAGAACTAGCTACTTTTGATAATCCTCAAATTCAAATACTTCAAAGTTTACGAAAACCAATATATAATATTCCTAAAAAGATTTATAGTTTCAATGTAGATAATAATATTTTAACTTTGCCTAGAGGTTTGATGAGGGATGTAATATATCTATTAAATGATTATAATATTAAATATAAAATGATAGATAATCGTATGATTATAGAGGAAAAATTTCCAAAAATACTTTTCAATTTAAGAGATGAACAACAAATTGCTTGTGATAATATCACTAAAAAAGATTTTTCAATATGTGTTGCTCCTCCTGGATTTGGTAAAACTTTAATAGGTGCAAAAATGATAGAACAAAGAGGTGTGAATACTCTTGTAATAGTAAATAAAAATATATTGCTTGATCAATGGATTGAGAGGTTTGTTGATTATTTTGGTATGGAAAGAGATGAAATAGGTTATCTGGGAAAAGGTAAAAATAAATTAAACAATCGTCTTGATATAGGCACTATGCAAAGTTTAAAAAATAATTTTGATATTATTAAAAACTACTCTTTTGTTATAGTTGATGAATGTCATCATATACCAGCACTGACTTTTGAAAATATTATTAAACAATTTAGAGGAAAATATATACTTGGACTTAGTGCAACTCCAAAAAGAAAAGATGGTATGGATCCTATATTATTTCAACAGCTTGGAAATATTGCTTATGAGGTAAAGAGAAAAAATACAACTAAAAATAATCTTAAGGTAGTAACTACTAATTTTACAAGTGAGGTTGATAATTTTTCGGATTTAATTGGTGAGATTAGTAATGATGAGAATAGAAATAATTTAATTGTGGAACAAATCTTAAAATATAAAAAAAGAAAGATATTACTTTTAACCGATAGGATAGAACATATAGAGAATTTAGCTAAATTATTGGATAATGTCGGACTAGATTTTATATCTATACATGGTAGTCAAAAAAAGCAAGATAAAGAAGAAAACTTAAAAAAAGTTATAAGTTCAAATCTTGTACTTGCAACAACATCATACTTTGGTGAAGGGATAGATTTTCCACATCTAAATACAATCATATTTGCAACACCAATATCATATTATGGTAGATTGGTTCAGTATCTTGGTCGTATTGGTAGGGGTGGGGATGATTGTTTGGCTATTGATATATTAGATGATAAAAATAATTTTACAAAGAGTGCATTTCGTAAACGCCAAGATGGTTATAAACAGTTGCACTATAAACAAATAAGGGAAAAATAGATGAATAAATCTTTAGGGACAAATTTAATAGCAGTAGTTATTATGTTGGTAGGCTTTTTAATTGGTAGTCAACTTGTTATGATGGTTGGATTATTTGCATTGAGTGGGGCTGTTACAAATTGGTTAGCAATTTATATGTTATTTGAAAAAGTGCCATTTTTATATGGAAGTGGTGTGATTGAAAATAGATTTGAACAATTTAAAGAATCGATAAATAATTTAATAATGGAGCAATTTTTTACAAAAGAGAATTTAGATAAATTTTTTAAAGAGGAGTTGCATGAAAATAAAAAATTTGACTTTACAAAACTTATAGATAGTGCAGATTTTACAAAAGCTTTTGATAGTTTAAAAGATGCAGTAATGGAGTCTAGTTTTGGTGGTATGTTAGGTATATTTGGAGGAGTGACTGCTCTTGAGCCTTTAAAAGATCCATTTGAAACAAAGATGAAAAAAGCAATTAATGAGATAGTTCATACAGATACATTTCAGATAACACTACAAGAAACGATTAAAAATAGTGATATAAGTGAAGATATATATAATAAAATTCAAGTTGTAGTCGTAAGTCGTTTAGATGAACTAGAACCTAAAATGGTAAAACAAATAGTGCAGCAAATGATAAAAGAACACCTTGGATGGCTTGTAGTTTGGGGTGGTTTTTTTGGTGGACTGATTGGATTAATAGGTTCATTTGTCTTATAAGCCTTATTTAAAGGCTTTAGTTAATTAAGCCTTTAAAAATTACTACATAGTTTTACTACAAATTATCTTAAATCTGCTAAATATTGATAAAAGTTGCAACATATTGATATAAAACTATCTTAAAAATTATTCATTACAACATTTCTGTTGTAAAATCTAAATAATATTCTTTACAAATTTAAAATTATATTATTGTACTATTTGATAAATTAGAATTTCAATATTTATCAAATATGCCATTTTATTCTATTCTAAAATCTTGACTTACTTTTTTACAATTCAAAAAAAAATTTCTATTATCATGGACTAGTCAATTAGGATAAATGGTGGTTAGTATATGTAAATACTAACAAATTTCAAATTAATTTTTGAAATATATAAAAATATAAGGAGACATAGAATGTCACATATTAGTAGAAAAATAGAGAAAGACAGTAGATCAGAGCAAGTTTGTCAAAAAAGATTAAAATTTGAATCATCAGTTGATGTAGAGTTTCAAGTTGATTATAAGCCAGAGCTTAAAGCTAGAAATAGAGGTGACTATGTTCAATATATGGAAGATAATCGTCATGATATTCTAAATGTCTATGGGAATAATAGTATGTCAAACTAACAACCTGCATTTCCAACACATAATGCTATCAGCACAAGAAAAGCTATAAAAGGTATTTATCCTACACTTGACACAATTGAAGATTTTATCGTTAAAGAGGGGTTGCAAGGTAGTAGATTTCATAATAGATATTTAAAGTTTAAAAAAGATTATAGTAGCTTAGAATTAAAATATAATAATGACTATTTTAATTTTCAAGATCATTGTTTTATCGATAGAAAACTTAACTTTGATGATTATTTAATACATATTAAATATATCAATAGTTTAAGCTGTGATAACTTACTGCATAAAGATGATGCTCAAAAATATATAAAGAGTATAAATTCAATATATTCTGCTGAAAAAGAACAATCAACAGTGCATGATAAATATCAAGCGACAAGATTTGATAAATATCAATATGGAAACTGGAGACAGCATTTATATAATGACAATATCAATACTATTTTTGAAAATGGTGGGTTTGTATTTGTTACAAAGAATTTTAAGATTTTATATAGACCAACAGAAGAAGCCCAAGCTGTACAATATGCTATTTCTGAAGCAGAGATTATGATTGGTAAAGATATAGGGGTAGATCTATATATTTCAAAAAAAAGAAAAAATAAAAAGAGAAAGATAAATGATAATGATGAAGAAATTGCTGTAATCTATATTCATGAGCTTCTTACCCTATATGGAGAGAAATTCAATCCTTATATACTTCAGGAATATTTTGAAGAAAATGGAGTGTGGTACAAAAATACTTTTATGCCCACTAAGTACATGAAGCTTCATGGTAAAATGCTGAAAGAGCCTACTGCTATACTTAAACTTTTCTACCATATAGTTAATTATGATAATGATAGATTTGAAGTATTTATTAACTGGCTATCCTACTATTTTAAGAAGTTAATAAAGCCAAAAACTGCGATGATCCTTACTGGCACTCAAGGCGGAGGTAAGGGAGTGTTATTTGAAGAAGTTCTTGAACCACTTCTTGGCAAGGAATATGTTATTCAAGCTGGTAATACGAGTTTAAAGAGTAATTTTAAGGCAGGGTTTCTTAGAAATAAATTGTTATATAATTTTAACGAAATTTCTAGCAATACAAGTAGCTATGTTAAAAACTTTTTAAAACAGCTAATTACAGATCCTTCTATTTTTGAGGAGGAGAGATATAAAACTATCAATGAAGCAATTGAGCTATTAGGAATAGTGCTAATCACGACAAACAATAGCATACCTATTGAAATAGAGTC
>DAOVXU010000256.1 GCA_030635995.1 Arcobacter sp.
TATAAACTATTGTAACTATTTTTTCCTAAAATATATTTTCAAATTTAGATCTCTTTGGTATATATTGCTTTATTTAGAATAAAGGATAAATAGAACTTTAGATATACTCGCGTATGCAAAATAATATTATCCAAAAACTAGATTTAGAAGAGTATATAAATAATCTTACCTCTTTATTTGCCAGAGAAAAACCTGTGGCTATTGAGGGGGATATAAATATCCACTTTAAACTTATAAATGATATATCAACTTATGATTTTAAATCACCATCAAAAGTGAGTGATTTATCAAATGCTTTAATGCACTTAAAAAAGCAAGGGGATTTGAAACTTTATGAGATATTTGAATTTGTAAAGATTATAGAATATTTTAAATATATACAACGATTTACTTTAGAGGGTAAACTTAAAGATTGGATTGATAAGATTATTATCCCTTTAGCTATTAATAAAATTTGTAATAGTTTTGATGAAAAAGGTAATATAAAGCAAGGGGTTGATGAGGATTTTGATAGAGTTAATGATGCTCTTTATTCAAATAAAACAGCTATAAAAGATGCCCTTTATAAATCTATGGGAAATAAAAAGCTACAACCATACCTAATAGACCATCAAGTTCACTTTATACATGGACAGCAAACTATATTAGTACGAGCTGGATTTAATCATATGCTTAAAGCTAAAGTGTTAGATAGAAGTAATGCTGGATTTTTTTATGTAGTTCCACATAGTGTAGGGCAATTAAAAGAGAAACAAGAGGATTTGATAAATTTAAAAGATGAGATATTTTTAAAAATAGCAAAAGAGTACTCTTTAACATTTAATAACCACATAATGTTTTTAAACTTTATAAATAAAGAGTTTGATAGATTTGACCACTACCAAGCAAGGGTTTATTTTGCTAAAATAGATGATAAGAATTTTATTTTACCAAACACTAAGAAAAAAGTAGAGCAGTTAATAGAATTTATCCATCCAGCACTACACAATGCAAAGCCTGTAACTATTGATTTTTCTAAAAAAGTTATTATGATTACAGGGGTAAATGCTGGTGGTAAAACTATGCTTTTAAAATCCCTTCTTAGTGCAACATATATGTCAAAATACCTAATTCCGTATAAAGCACACAAAGATACAACAGTGGGACACTATAAAGATATAATAGCCGTACTTGATGACCCTCAAAGTGTTAAAAATGATATATCTACATTTGCAGGTCGTATGGTGGAATTTTCTAAACTATTTAATAAAAATAATGCAATTGTAGGAGTTGATGAGATAGAGTTAGGTACAGATAGTGATGAAGCTGCATCATTGTTTAAAGTTATTATTGAAAAACTTATGAAAAAAGATATAAAGATAATTATTACTACTCATCATAAAAGACTTGCTTCACTTATGGCTTCATATGAAGAAGTGGAACTAATAGCAGCTATTTATGATGAAGTGAATAGAAAACCAACTTATGAGTTCTTACAAGGTACTATTGGACAAAGTTTTGCTTTTGAAACAGCTCTACGATATGGGATACCATTTGATGTTATAAATGATGCTAAAAAAGTTTATGGTGATGATAAAGACAAACTAAATGATTTAATTGCACGAAGTAGTACTTTAGAGATGGAATATAGAAAGAAGCTTGAATTGCTTAATCAAGAGGTGAATGATGCTACAAGATTGAAAATAAATCTTCAAGAGCAAAAAGAAACTATTGATAAGAAATTAGCCCAATATAAAGATAGTTTACATACAGATTATAAAAGTGCTACAGGGGAAGCTAAAAAAGCTATCAAAACAAAAGTGATGCAACAAGCCCATAGGCATCTAAATGAAGCTCATAAAAAACTTCAAGAGGTTAAGATACAAAAAGTAGATACCCCCATAGAAGATTTTAAAGTAGGGGATAGAGTAAAATATAACAATACAAAAGGTTCAATCCTTTCTATCAAAGGTTCTAAGGTTTATTTTGAAAGTGATGATGGTATGAA
>DAOVXU010000187.1 GCA_030635995.1 Arcobacter sp.
ATCAACCCTAAAAGCATCTTTAAAAAAGTTGTTTTCCCTGCTCCATTCGCACCCAATAACCCTACAATCTCACCACTTTTTAACTCCATAGATACACTATCATTTGCTATAAAAGAGTTGTATTTTTTTGTAAGATTAATAGCTTTCATAACATCTGTGACACTATCGCCATTTATTAATTTTTGTTTTATCTCAATTGTTGGAAATAGATGATTTTGCCTTAAAGAGTTTACAAAAAATAGAGATTCTAAAGTTGGCTCTTTTTTATTTAATTTTAAAGGCTTTAAAGAGTATGTATATCCTGTTGTATTGATACTATTTTCTATAAAATCATTAGTCTCTTCATAAGTAAACTCATCTACACTATTGATTAAATCTTCTGATTTTCCTATAGCTATCATTTTCCCCTCATCAAAAAGGATAACTCTATCCATCTTTTGAGCTTCATCCATATAAGCAGTACTAACAAGACAAATAATATTCTCTTTTTCTACAATCTCTCTTAGAATATCCCACAATTCAAGCCTACTTAATGGATCTACTCCGGTAGTTGGTTCATCTAAAAGTAATAGTTTTGGCTTATGGATAAGTGTACATACTAAAGCTAATTTTTGCATCATACCACCACTTAAATTTCCAGCTAATCTATGTGTATGGTCACTTAATCCTGCCATATGAAGTAGTTGTTTTGTATAAGTTAAATACTCTTTATCTTTTTTTATACCTCTAATATTGGCAAAAAAATCTAAATGCTCCTCCACACTTAAAGAATCATACAACATCAATCCAATCCCTTGTGGCATCAGTCCCATCTCTACTTTTATCTTTTCTGCTTGTTTAGAATTTTTATATAAAATATCATTATAGATTATCTCACCATCAAAATCTAAAATACCTGCAATTGAGTGTATAATTGAACTTTTACCAGCACCATCAGCACCTATAAAACCAACAATTTCACCTTTTTGTACCTCAAAATTTATATTTTTTACAGCAATCTTTTTTTTATAAGATACAGATAGCTCTTTTACCCTTAGCATATATTATATTTCAGGAATATCATCTAATGATTTAGGCAACACAGCTTTATCAATAGCAATTATCCCAATAGCAGGTAAACCAAGTTTTAGCACTTTTATCACTTTTAAGGGTTTTAAATGTATAGCAAACATCCTTTGGATTCTATCACTTCTTACATTTACATCTTTAGGGGTAAATTCTGCTTTTTGTTCAATTCTAACCACTTTTGCATCTATAGCATTATCTCTATTTGAATCTAAAAATATAACTGCTCTATCTCCTATTTTTATATTACCATTTTCAATAGTATCTACAAAAAGTTTAAGATAAAAAGAGTCTGGATCTATTAAAGTAACGATAGGCATTCCGCCCCCTGCCACTTCCCCAATATTGGAAATCTTTTGAGCAACATATCCATCTACAGGTGATTTTAAACTTAACTCATCAATCATAGCACCTATCTCATCTTTATTTGCAAGTAGTTGATTTATTTTATCATCTACAGCAGATAGTTTTGTTTGGGAAGCTAAAATCTTTTGTTGTGTTATCTCTATTTTATTTAAATTATTCTTTTCAATTTTTAAGACCGATTTACCATTTTCAATATTATTTAATAATTTATTTTTCTCAATTTTTAAACTATCAAATTCTTTTTTTGTAGTTTTGTATTTTAATTCTGATAATTCAAATTTTTCAGGAGAGATAGTATTTGAATTATAAAGTCTTTTGTATCTTTCATATTCTTTTTTATTTTGACTACATTGTAAACTAAAACTTTCTATTTTTAACTTAATACTTTTTAAGCTTTTATTTAAAATCTTTAAATTTTCCTCTTTTATATTAACTAAATGGGGCAATGTATTTTTTAAAAGTTCTAACTCCATTTTAGAAGCCTCTATCATCTGACCAAATGATAATTTCTCTTTCTTAGTAGCTTTTATAAGCTCCTCTATAGCTTTTATTTTACTTAGAAGCTCTTTAGAGGTAAGTTTGACTATAAGTTGATTGGTTGATACTTGATCTCCATCTTGTACAAATATTTTTTCTATCCGTGCTGGATATTTAGTACTTAATAAAATCAAATCACCATCTATCCTACCACTATTAGCTATTAAGTTTGATGGCAACTCCTTACCATTTATTTTATTAAATATAAAATAAATAGCAACCAAAAACAAAATCGCTATAACAAAAACTATACTATAACTTTTAAAATCTTTAAACATTTTATAACTTCCCACCCTTATAAATAGAATAAGCCAAAACAAGCCCCATAACAGAAGCAACACCAAATCCAGCCATACCAAATAATGGTACACCATATATCAATGGTGGTGTTTTTGCATAAACTAAAATAGATGAGCCTATCAGTGTTGATGCAAGTATAATAGCAACTGTAAGGCGATTGAATGATCTTTCAATAGACTCTTCCATCTTTTGTAATCCTATATGTTCAAGTTCTACTCTAAACTTTCCATCTTTCATCTGTTTAAAAATAGCTTTTAGATCACTAGGGGTATAATTTAAAAAATCAATTATCTCTTTTGGTAACTCTTTTACTTTTTTAAATATATTTTTAATGGAAAATTGCTCTTTGTAAAACTCCATAATTATAGGTTTGATATGTTCAATTGCATTAAAATCTGGGTCTAAATTTCTACCAACACCCTCGATAGTTACAATAGCTTTAAAGAAAAGATAATAATCATTTTTAAAAGAGATATTATATTTTGAAATCAAACTAGTCATCTCAGTAAATAGTTCTTTTATATTTATATCTTGAAGTGAGCCATACATATAATTACTAATCAATCTACTCATATCTTTTACAAAACTATTTTTATCAATACTATCAGGATAATTTGTCATATTTAAAATATCTAATGATGCTTTCTCTACATCTTGTCTTGAGATATTATAAATAAGTTCTAAAAGTATCTTTTGTTCAGTTTTGGTAATTGTTCCCATTGATCCAAAATCTATAAATACAACTTTAGAATCAAGAGTGATAAAGATATTACCAGGATGTGGGTCTGAGTGAAAAAATCTATATTTAAATATCTGTTCGCAAAGTAGTTCAAATCCTCTTTTTGCTATCTTTTTATTATCAATATTATGTTGGTTTAATTGCTTAATATTTGAAACTTTAATCCCATCAATAAACTCCATAGTTATAATTTTAGAGGTTGAATATTCTTTATAAAGTTTAGGTACTTTTACCCTTTTATCATCTTTAAATAGATTATAAAATCTATTTAAATTCATAGCTTCAAGTTTAAAATTCAATTCATCTTTAATATTTTTTTCAAACTCTTCGATAAGGGTATTTGCAGATTTTATACCATAAGATTCAAACATATCATCAAACATAGCCGTAATATGTTTTAATATCTCTATATCATTTCTAATACTTTCATCAACTTTAGGTTTTAAAACTTTTACTACAACCTCATCCCCATTTAAAAGGACACCTTTATACACTTGACCAATAGAAGCAGTTG
>DAOVXU010000261.1 GCA_030635995.1 Arcobacter sp.
TATAATTACTAAAGTAGATATTATAGATAGGATAGATATAGATATCTCTTCTGATAATATAGTTATGCAATCTTTTAAAACTATAAATACAAAAATAGGATTAGAATTACTACTTAATAACAGTAAATTATATTTAAGACTATTAACTAAATTTTACAAAGATTATCATGATTTAGATTTTAATAGTTTTGAAGATGAAGAGTATTTTAGAATAATACATACTATATCAGGATTAAGTGGAAATATAGGAGCTACATCATTGCACAGTATCGCTTCACAATTAGATCAAACTAAAGATAAATCATATTTTAATGAGTTTAGTGTCCAATTAAAATTAGTTTTAAATGAACTAAAAGTCTTAGATATAAAAGATGAAGAGGTGAGTGAAGATACAATTTTTCTAGAACTAACAAATAGTAAAAGAGATGAACTATTTGAAGAGTTGAAAAAACAAATTAAAACAAATAGACCAAACAGATGTGAACCAGTTATTCAAGAGATAAATCAATATAAATTATCTAAAGAGGATGATAAGTTATTTCTTAATATAAAAGGGTTAATAGGTGAGTATAAATTTAGAGATGCGTTGGAGTTGATTTAAGTAGTACCTAACTTATCTTTTATTGGTAACTACTCAGCCTACTAAAATCCTTAATTAAAGATATTGTAACACCGACTTTAGTCGGTAATTATAAATATTTACTTTTATTATCTTTTACAAGCCCAACTAAAGTTGGGGTTACAGAGATTTCTATAGGCTAAGTAGTTACTTTTATAGTTTAGGCACTGAGAGAGGGAAGTTTTATACTCTCCTCTACATACTAGCACCATCTATCCCTAGAGATTTTAGAGTTTTAAAATTTTCATCATTTTTTACACTTTCTGCGAATACTTGAATATTTAATAGTTTTGATAGCTCGCAAATAGATTCTACAAAATTCTGTTTACTATTATCATTTGCTATGTCGTTTGTATAATCTCTAGCTAATCTAATGTAGTCAAGATTGAACTCTTTTAAATCATTTAAAGGTATGAATTTTGTTTCAAATCTTTTTAAAATAATTTTAGCACCATTTTGATGAATTAAATTTATAAACTCTTTAAATACTAAAATATCTCGTTTACAACCATAAGCTGTCATACTAAATACAAGTTGATTTGATAGATGGTTGTTCTCTTTTAATATGTTTTCAAGCCAATGTGTAAAATTACTATCAAATAGTGACTCAAAGGTAAGGTTGATTAAAATCTCATGGACTATTTTTGTTTTTTTAATATGATTAATCACTTGTAAGATTACAGCCTTATCAAAATCTATTACCTTATCGTACTCTTGGGCAATTGAGATAAATGTACCTATTGCTATTGGTTTATTATCTTTATCAATAGCAGAGGTAAATGCTTCTTCAAGTAATATTTTTTTATTATTATCCATTGAAATTGCTTGATTTATATATCCAACTTCAAATTTATGATTATCAATTATATCAAAAATTAGTTCTTTCCACTCAAGCATATCTCTTGCTAAGTCATTTTTATCTCTTATATAAGCTTCATTGCTACCTATTTGTTTTGCCATCTCATATGCTTCATTTGCTAATGCTAAGATATCATTAGTTGTACTTATTTGATTAAAAGGTGTTACACCTATATTTGCTATATTTGTTATATTATATTTAGTTGAAAGTTTATCAAATTTATCTTTGAGTTTATTTGTTAATAGTTCGATGTTTTTATGTTCTATGTCTTTTGAGATAAGTGCAAAAGTTGAACCAAAAAATCTATATGCTAAGATATTTTTATCTATATTTTTTAATATTTCTGAAAAA
>DAOVXU010000150.1 GCA_030635995.1 Arcobacter sp.
ATGCTGTAGTTCATGTACAAGTGTTGTAGCTATTCCAAGTATAGATTGTTCTGTAGATATAAAAATATTTGCATTATTTATATCATTTTTATTATAGCTAACATATCCAACACTATTTTTATTGTGTGAACCAAACTTAATACTACTTGATTCTATCAGCTCATCAAATGATTTTTTAAGATGAAAAATTGATATATCATTAAATAGCATATTTTCTAATTTATAAAGTAATTCATCATCTGATAAATTTAATACCAAACTATCATCATCTATATTTTTATAGCTAAATATCTTTTGATGATTTAATAGTTTTACTTCATTTGACTCCTCTTTCTTTATCTGTTTTTCAAAAGATTTATTTTCATAGTTATCTAAATATTCTTTTACATCACTATCTATTGGTTTTGTTTTTTTTACATTAGAAATATAAGGTATATAAGATACACTTAAGATACTACTAATTCTCATACTTATATCTCCAATATTTTAAAGTTTTCATAAGTAAGTTTTACAGCATTATCTATCTCTTCTATATATTCTAACTCTTCATGCGAAAATTTTTCGTTGTGTTCTAAATTTTGCAAAAAGGTTTTAAACCCTTTATAGTTTATTCTTATTTTTTTAACAAATTTTTTCTCTTCTTTTGAATATTCTAATGAATTGATATATTTTATTAATTCTGTAACTTCCATAATTCGTTCTTTTATATTGATATTATGCTGCATCATGAACTCCTTGTATATTGTTAATATAAAATACTTTATTTAACTCTTTTTGAGTTACTACCTCTTGTACTAAAAGTATCTTTGCTAATCTTTGTATTTGAACCCAATGATTATCTATAAACTCTATAGTTTGCATTTTTGCATCTTCTAGTATCGTTTGTATCTCTTTTTGTTCATCATCTTTTATAGTATATATTGAATTATCTGTCATACTATATTTTGTAACCATACTACTAGCTATACTATTTGCTTTTTCTATATCACTCGATGCACCTGTATCACATCCATCTTCACCAAACTTCTTTATTTGTGCATATCTACCTGCATATAATATGATTATCTTGGATACTAACTCTTTTTTTGTATAACTTAATATATCATCCTCTGTATTGTAAGATACAAATCCCAAACTATTCTTTCTTGGAGTTATAGTTATTTGTTCTATCTCTAAATCTGGAAGTAAAATTTGAGATGCTATTGCATGACCAGCTTCATGATATGCTGTTTGTTCTATATGTTTTTTTATAGATTTAGTTTTAGTTTTTTCACCATATTTTTCTATATTTATCTGTTCTATTAATATCTCTTGTGATATCTTATCTATCCCTTTTCTTATACAGTAAAGTGAACTTTCATTTGAGATCTTTTCTAAACTAGAACCATTTAAATTGGATGTATATGTTACAAGTTTTTCTATATCTATATTTGTTTCACAAGGCTTCTCTAAAATTCTTTTTACAAAAAATCTTCTAGCATTTTTATCTAAAGTTGGTACTTCTATATGAAGCTCCAATCTTCCAGCTCTTAAAAGTGCTGGGTCTAAATTCTCTTTATGATTTGTAGCTGCTATTATAAATATATTTTCATTTGTACTAAATCCATCTATTTGAGTAAGCAGTTCATTTATCAGATAACTATTACCATTTTTTTCTCGTGATCCTATAGTATCTATCTCATCTATAAATATAATAGCAGGAGCATACTCTTTTGCTCTATTAAATATCTCTTTCATAGTTGACATATTTTTTTTATTTATATCTATTAGATCATTTGCTGTTGTTTGGATAAAAGGAAGTCCAGATATATTTGCCAATGCACGTGCTAGCATAGTTTTACCAGTTCCTGACTCACCATACAAAAGCATACCTTTTGGTGTAGTTGTATTAAACTTATCATGTATATCATCATATTTTAAAAGATTTAATATCTCTGTAAGTCTATCTTTTATCTTTTCATGACCTATAATATCATCAAAAGTTGTATCTGGTACATCTACAAGTAATGCTCCATTACCCGTATAATCATTTACTTTTTTTACTTTCTCTAAACTACCATTTGTAATAGCAAATGACAATATTTTAGTTTTAGCAGAATAAGAAACAATACTATTCATCTTAAATGTAAGATTTTTTCTAAATAATTCTTTTTTATATAATTTTGTAGTATCTCTATCCACTTTTAAAGCAATAGATTTAATATCACTATATCTTAGATCACTATCTATCATAAAGTCATCAATCTTATCAAAAACTATATCATACAGTTTTGATTGGATTCGTCGTATATCCATATATGGACTAAAAGTTAATATCAAAAGATCTATAGCCATATTTGAGCCAATATTATTTTTGATATTTATATTTAACATATTTTTAAAATAGTCCATCTTTTTATCAAAACTTTTCATAGATATATCAACTATATCTTCAAATTCAAGTTTATTAAATAGCACCATCTTAGCTTGTGAAAGTCGTGATAACATCTCAGGAACTATCGCTAGTACTTTATCGCTTTCCTCTATTTTCATCTCAGTTTGTAACTCTTGTATGATTTGTGTTTCTGCTTCAAAATAGTTATCATTAAAACTATCTACAAAATTATGATTATTGTATAGATTTTTTACTAAATTTGAACCTATGATTATAATAGTATTTGTAAAGTCAACTTTAGTTTCTATACAAGATGGTTCAATATCTGAGGTACTTTTTACTGGATCTCCATCCTCATCCCAACCCAAATTATCATGCAAATATCCCTCACTAAATATACTTAAAAGTTTTAGTTGTATATTTGTATGTGCCTTTTCAAACTCATCAAAAAATATAATAGTTTTTGAATTTTCTTTTACAAATGTTGTTATTAATCCATTTGTCTCTGTATTCCATCCTCTCTCAGTTCCAAATAACATCTGACCATCTTGATGTTTGTTATATTGAGTCATATTTAACTCTAAATATTTATATCCATTAAGATTCGAAGCTAATGTTTGAGCCATATATGTTTTACCAACTGCACTAGGACCTAAAAACATAAAAGTTTTTAAAGGGGAACTTTCACTTTTTATATCAAGAGTTCTTAATGATTTGGTAACTATATCTATAGCTATATCTTGACCTATAATTTTTTCTTTTAACTCTTTTTTTAGAGTTTGAGCATATAATAACTTTTCGTGATAAAGCTCTGATAGCTCCTCTTTTAGATTTTGTTTTGAATTGTTGCTTAAAAGATTGTCAAATTCTATTTTCTTTTGTTCTTCTTGAAAAATTTCATCGTACATTTTAATTCCTTATACTTTTTATAGTGTAAGTATAAGCTATGAGTGTGGTTGAAGTGTGAAAATTATCTAATATAAAAATCCAAAAAGATATAATGGTATTTTATTTCCATATCCTATCTCTATATCATCAGCTACTACAAAACTATTATCTATATCTTTAATCTGACCAAAGCCTTTATTTTTACCACCCACTTCAAATATATATTTATCATTGACTATAAAATCGCCTATATTGCTATATTTTATATTTTGATAAATCTTTATTTGTGATACAAAAAAGCTCTCTCTTATGCTTCCATTATTTTTGTCACTACATAAAATATTGTATAAGTTTATATTTTCAAGATATATTTTATCTGGTTTATTTAGTAGTTTTTTATTTTTAAAGTTACCACCAATTATTTCAATAAGATTTGCTTTTTGTAGATAGTAAAGATAAGAGTACAAAGTATTTCTACTTATCCCACTTTGTTTTGCAAGATTTTGAATATTGAGTTCAACTGGTACGCTAGTACAAAGCAAATGTAGTAGCTTTCGTATAGTATTTATTTTATCACTATCTACATTGTAAATTGTAACCACCTCACTATCTAAAATAATATTTATTATCTCATTTAATCTTAAATTGTATCCAAGCTCACCCTCTGTAAAAAATGGATATACACCAAATTCATTGTAACACTTAAAATACTCCAATGGCTTAAATAGTTTTTTTATATCACTAGCTATATCTTGATGTGAAGTTAAAATATCAGTCAGTTGTAATACAGGTAAATTTATCTTATATTTTATAGCTAAAAATTCTCTAAAAGATAAACTATGTAGCTTATAAAATAATGCTCTACGACTTAAATCAACTTTTGAATTTTCTATCTCTAAAGCCGATGAACCTGAAAATATAACTTTTATATCTACAAAGTCATATATTGTTTTCAACTCTAGTGCAAAATTATCAGCTTTATGTATCTCATCTATTATAAGAAGTTTTCCACCATAAGATGAAAACTCTATAGCTATATCACTTAAATTTTGTACAATATTATTGAGCCCTGCTAGCTACTTTCTTAATTTTTTCTCACTTGTATTTCAAAATTAAATCATAAAATTTATTAGATATTGAAAGATTTCCTAAATATAATCCATAATCCAAAAAAATTAGAG
>DAOVXU010000046.1 GCA_030635995.1 Arcobacter sp.
TGTTGTTTCTGTATCTAAAACTATATATTCATTTTTTTTTATATCTTGATTAAAGATAAAAGAAAATTTTTTATCATTTAATTTTAATAGTTTTCTTTTTCTTCTAAAATTTTTAAACATTATGAAATATTACTTAATCTAAAATGATGAGAGATAAATTTTTTAAAATTATTTACTATTTGAAAACTATCCTTTAACATATCTCTTTCAATTTTCCCTAAAGTGTTTAAATTTATCATATTGTCTATTTGTTTTTTTTCATTTAGTTCCAACATTTGCCCTTGAATTTTTAATCTTAATAACAATCCAAAAGCTTCAATAAGTTCCGATGCCATATCTCTATTTATAACCTCTAATTGATTTAATTTTTTTACTCTTGCTATTGTTGAATGTTCTGTTAGTTTATATTCCAATGCTAAACTTCTTACTCCTTGAACTATCGCAAAAATTGCCCCTTTTTTTAAATCTATCTCATCATTTTTAGAAATTAAATTTGAAAATATCCCTATTGGTGTATCAAAAGTTAAAGTTGCTTTTGCAAAATATGCCATAAATACATCTTTATTATCTATTTTAGTAAATAGATAATCTTTTAAATCAATCAATAAATTTTCATCGCCAGCTACTACTTTTGCATCAAAGAAAATAGCTAAATTCATATAATCTTCCATTAGTGAACCATTTAGCCAATTGTCAAGTTGAGTTTTAAATTCACTTTGACTTTTTCTCCAGTAGGGATTTGATACCATTATATTACCGTCACATCGTGGAAAACCAAACTCTATAAGTGTAGATGTAAATTGTTCCATATATTGTACATATTGTTCTTTATCAATCTTATTTTGGATAATTAGTGCATTGTCTTGGTCAGTTTTAAGTATTTGTTCATCTCTACCTTCACTTCCCATCACAAGTAATGCACATCTGTTTTGTAACTCCTGTGGCAATATAAGGGTGAAAAGCTTTTTATATATTTTTGCATTTAGTTGAGCTACCATTTTTGCGATATATGTTGTTTGTACACTTTTTACAAAAAGAGACTTTACAGTTTTTGTTATATCTTCACTTGCTTTTTTTAGTTCATCTGTTGTTGTAGCATTTTGTATTTGGTTTGCAATTATATGGATATGATTTGCAAAATAACTTAAAATATCTACTTGATTTATTATACCTATTATTTTTCCATCTTGTAACACACCAACTCTTTTAATTGTATGTTGAGTTAATATTAGCATCACTTGAAATAAAAAATCATCATTATCAACACACAGAAATGGGAATTTAGCAATATTTATAGATGGTATAGATAAGTTTTGATCTTGTAATAATACATCTTTTTTAAGTATTGAATTTGTAATTATCCCATATTTATTATTATCTTCTACTATTATAGTAGAAGTGTTATATTCTACAGATTTTGTTAACGCTACATCTAATGGAGTATCACCTTGAACTATACAAACTTTATTTAAGTATAGTTCACTAACTCGTGCAACCATAAAGCCAGACATATCATTTGCATACTCTCTTTTCTTAAGAGATTGAAGTCGATTTGATAGATTTTGTAAAAAATAATTCTTAAATTTATTATTCTCTTTTATTAGTTTTAAAAATACTTTTTTATCCAATTCATAACATATTAAATCTTCTTCAACTTTAAAAGTACTAGATGTTTTTCCATACATTAACGAATCAGCATCAAAACTATCATCATTGTGATATACAGTTGTTAATTCTTTATTATTATATTCATTTACTTCACCTTTTATAATAATAAAAAAATGGGTTGAGATATTTGTAGGGGAGATGACAATTGTTTCTTTTGGATAATATCCTATATCAATATTTTTCAAACATAAGTCAAGTTCAAATTCACTTAACTTATCAAAAGGGTGATGGGCAGATAAAAATTCTTTTTGGTTATGTAAACTCATATATTAGTACTTTCAATGTTAATACTATAATACTACTATAAATTAGTAGCATCAATATAGCAATAGTTTAATTAGTTTCTAGTAACTTATTTATAATATCTTTTGCCTCTAGTTTTGTCATATCATCAGTTCCACTTCTTGTTATAAATTTAATATTTGGTATATCAAATTTTGATGATTCAATGGTATTTGTTGTTATTTTTGTAGCTGTTTCAACTACTTTTATCCCCATCATTTGAGAAGAATGTTTTAGAGGTAGACCTAAATTTTCTATTGAATAAATAGTTACACCTCTTCGTTTTAATTTTTCACATTTATAGCCAAGTATAGTTTGTTCATTTTTTGTTATTACAGAATCTGCATATTCACTTAATGAAAAACTTAAACTATTAAGATTATTTCTAATTCTTGTTTGGTTTGATAAAGATAGTTTATTGAATTCTTTTTTTAAATATTGTTTAATATTTACCTGTTTTGTCCCTTTATTTGCAATAAGATCAATATCATATACCCATTTAGGAGTTGTAATAGTTAATTCTTTCTCTACTCGTTTAAGGTCAAACATAATATAACTTATCTCTTTATATTGGGCACTTACACGACCAAAATCTTTTATATATAGTGTTTTTGTTCCATTCATTGTACCTTCAAGTTTATAGTTGATCGTCATATTTTTATGTGGAAGTTTTTGATCCCACGGAGTTTGATTTGCTTCTAAAGATATACTTAAAAGAATAGTATATATTAAAGTAAGAATTATTTTCATTTTGAACCTTTTTAATTTATTGATGGTATCATACCCTAATTTTTTTAATGTAAGTATATAGTGGGAATTTTGTAAAATTTTAAATAATTTAATGTGCGGATTGTAATTATACCAAATCAAATTATAACTGAATACTTATACTATTTAAGTATTCAGTTATAATTTGATTTGGTATTATTTTCCTATGGAATTATTTATACTTTTAATAATAAGTTTATTCCTACTTTCTATCCTTAAATAATATTCTTTACTATCATTTACTATATAAGATAAATTATTTACATTTTTGCAAGATGTACTATATTCATCTAATACAATTTCAAAATTTTTGGAAATAATCATGATGGTATATAATTGTAATTTGTTAGTGTTAATTTTTAATTTATAGATACCTTTTTCTAGCAATCCTAGTGGAATAAAATAACTTTTTCTTGATGAAAGAGAATATTGTATAAGTTCTTTTTCAAACCAACTTGTTTTATTATTTAAATATATATTTGGAAAAAATATAACACACTGCTTTTTCATATGTTTTAAAATAGTAAATAATTCTTTTGCTTGAGTTTTTGAAGAGTTTGGTATATAGCGATTAATGTGTGAAAATGCTATTTTAGGATTATCGTCAAAACTTAATCTTCCACTACATTCACCTTCATGACATTTTGCACATATTGTATTAAATTTTATTGCTGTTTCAATACTTATTGATAAATTCCCACTAGCATACGAATAAGAAGAAAATATTAATAGTAAAATAACTTGTTTATATTTATTTTTCATTAAATTCTTTTAAAGTTTTTTTTGAAATAATTCTCATAATAAAATTATATAAAAGTTCCCATTAAGGCTGGATTAAGAATTTAACTTTAGAAAAAGTTGTTTGTTTTTCTTGGGGTAGTATAATATTCCCACGAAAATCGTGGGAATAAAAGTGATAATTTAAAATCTAATGATCTACAGCATCACCTGCACCTTTTGGGATTCTAATACTTTCTACTAAGTCTTGAATCTCTTGTGGTGGTGGAGGTGTAGCTCTTGAAACAAAGTAAGCTACAACAAAGTGAAGTACCATACCAAGTGTTCCAATTCCAGTTGGTGCGATACCAAATAGATAATCTTCTTTAGCTCCACCCATAAATACAAAGTAAACAATATAGATAAATGTAAATGACAATCCAACTGCCATACCACTAATTGCACCCTCTTTATTCATTCGTTTATCAAATATACCCATAATAATTACAGGGAAGAATGAAGCAGCAGCTAAACCAAATGCAAATGCAACAACTTGTGCAACAAATCCTGGAGGGTTAATTCCCAGATAACCAGCAACCCCAATAGCAACAACAGCAGAACCTCTAGCTAAATTAAGTTCAGCTTTTTCAGTAAGTGTTGATTTACCAGTTTTAGGATCTCTCATAATTACTTGACCAAATAGATCATGTGAAATAGAAGCAGAGATTACAAGTAAAAGTCCAGCAGCAGTTGATAATGCAGCAGCAAGTCCCCCAGCAGCCATAAGTGCAATTACCCAATTTGGCAAGTGTGCAATCTCTGGATTAGCTAAAACCATAATATCTCTATCAACATATATTTCATTTGCTATACCGTTGTTGTTTGTAAGTTCAGCTTGTGTTGGTGCACCTTTTGCATTTGTTGTAAGTCTTTGACCATATTGACCTCTTTTTTCACCATCAAATGCAGGTTTACCTTTAGCTCCATCAAATGCTTTTCCATTGGCGTATTGAATTTTACCATCGCCATTTCTATCATTCCAAGCTAAAAGTCCACCATTTTCCCAAGTTTTAAACCATCCACCGTCATTGATAGTACCATCAGCATTTTTTAGTGTTCCATTTACAAATTGTGTATATGGTACATTTTGAACATTATTGATAAGGTTTACTCTTGAAAATGCAGCAACAGAAGAGATAGTTGTATACATAAGTGCAATAAATATTAAAGCCCAACCAGCAGAAATTCTAGCATCTTTTACTTTTGGTACTGTAAAAAATCTAACAATAACATGTGGTAATCCAGCAGTTCCAGCCATAAGTACAACAGTTAGCATAAACATATTAAATACACTTCCTGGATCTGTATAGTTATTAAAACCTAAATCATTAACTGCTTGATCAAGTGCATGCATTAGATATGTACCTTGTGGTATAGTTCTCACCCCATCGTCAAATGCAAATGAAGTTTCGGCAAAGATACCCATTTGAGGTAAAAATGTATCAGTTACTTGAAGTGAAAGGAACACAGCAGGTACTGTAAATGCAAAAATCATTACAACATATTGTGCAACTTGAGTATATGTAATACCTTTCATACCACCAAGAACAGAATAGATAAATACTATCCCCATACCTAGCATAACTCCAGTATTTACATCAACTTGTAAGAATCTTGAGAATACAATCCCAACCCCTCTCATTTGACCAGCAACATAAGTAAATGATATAAAAATAACACAAATAACAGCAATAGTTCTAGCTACATTTGAATAGTATCTATCACCAACAAAATCTGGAACTGTAAATTTACCAAATTTTCTTAAATATGGAGCTAACAGAAGAGCAAGTAAAACATATCCACCAGTCCAACCCATAAGATAAGCACCACCATCACTACCTTTAAAAGCAATAATACCAGCAAGTGAGATAAATGACGCAGCACTCATCCAATCAGCAGCAGTAGCCATACCATTTGCCATAGGAGGAACTCCTCCGCCAGCTACATAAAACTCTTTAGTAGAACCAGCTCTTGCCCATATAGCAATACCAATATAAGTGGTAAATGTAACACCTACAAATATATAAATTAATGTTTGTAATTCCATCTTATCTCCTACTCATCTACGCCATATTTTTCATCAATTTTTTTCATTTTAAATACATATACAAATATTAGTATTACAAATGCGTAAATTGAACCTTGTTGAGCAAACCAAAAACCTAGTTTAACTCCACTTATCTCTATCATATTAAGTTGATTGATAAATAATACTCCGCAACCTAGCGAAACTATAAACCAGACAACTAAAAGTTTTAGTATTGTTGAGATATTTTCTTTCCAATACTCTTGTGCTTTAGCAGCATCCATTAGAACTCCTTTAAATCTTATTCATTATAATAATAGATATATGAAATAGCAATAATGTAGCAATATCGTCTTTTAAAAGAGTTTATGGTTATATATAAAATAAATGAGTAATTTAGTTACATATTTATTACTATTATTTTAATTTATTATGTTAAAATGAAATAAATTGATAGTTAAAAAGGAAGAATAATGGAAAAATCATATTTAGAATCATATCCAGATAAGAATGGCTATTTTGGAAAATATGGGGGAGCATATATCCCTCCTCAATTAGAAAAAGCATTTGAAGAGATAAATGAGGCTTACGATAAACTATCAAAATCACATGAATTTCTTAGTGAACTTAAATTAATAAGAAAACATTATCAAGGACGACCAACTCCTGTATATTATGCTAAAAATTTAAGTGAATATTGTGGTGGTGGGCAAATATATTTTAAAAGAGAAGATTTAAATCATACAGGGGCTCATAAATTAAATCATTGTATGGCAGAAGCTTTACTTGCAAAATATCTTGGAAAAACTAAAATTATGGCAGAAACAGGAGCAGGGCAACATGGTGTTGCGCTAGCAACTGCTGCTGCATATTTTGGACTTGACTGTGAGATACATATGGGTGAAGTTGATATTGAAAAAGAGCATCCAAATGTAGTACGAATGCAAATTTTAGGAGCAAAAGTAGTACCAGTAGGTCATGGATTAAAAACTTTAAAAGAAGCTGTTGATAGTTGTTTTGAAGCTTATATTTCACAGAGTGATACAGCACTTTATGCTATTGGTTCAGTAGTAGGTCCACATCCATTTCCTAAGATGGTAAGAGATTTCCAAAGAGTTGTAGGGATTGAAGCTAAAGAACAGTTTTTTGAAATGACTGGAAAATTACCTGATAACTGTGTAGCTTGTATAGGTGGTGGTTCTAATGCTATGGGACTTTTTTCTGCATTTATTGATGACCCTGTGAAATTGCATGGAGTTGAACCTCTTGGAATTGGGACGAAATTAGGTCAGCATGCTGCATCCTTAACTTTTGGAGAAGAGGGGATTATGCATGGATTTAATTCTATTATGTTAAAAGATGAAAAAGGTGAACCAGCTCCTGTGTATTCTGTAGGAAGTGGGATAGATTATCCTTCCGTTGGACCTGAACATGCACATCTTAGTCAAATAGGTAGAACAATAGTTGGAACTTGTGATGATGCAGATGCAATTGATGCTTTTTATAAATTATCACAACTTGAAGGGATAATACCTGCACTTGAATCAGCTCATGCAGTAGCATATGCAATGAAATTGGCTAAAGAAAATCCAAAAGATTCTATTTTAGTAAATTTAAGTGGAAGAGGGGATAAAGATATAGATTTTGTTGTGGAGAAATATCCAATCCCTACAAAATAAAAATATTTAAGAGATTACCTTAAAATGGACTATTATATTTTTGAAATATAACGGTCGATTTTATATCCTATCCCTTTATGGTTTTGGATAAATTCTTCTTTTAGAACTTTTCTTAGTCGACTAATTTCAGTTCGTATAGTTGCATCTGTTACAAGTGAAGCGTCCCATACATATTCGCGTAATATATCAAAGTCAATAATAGTACCAATATTTAAACATAGGCATTGTATAATATCTGATTGTTTTTTTGTTAGGATTTGTACTTGATTGTTAAAAAATAGTTTATTTTCATCTTTAGAATAATGGTAATTTTTACTTAATAATATATGGTGTCTAGTTTTATCTTCAACATCTTTTGATATTTTTTGAACTCTTAATCCTAATTCTTTTAAATGAAAAGGTTTTTTTATATAATCAGCAGCACCTAAAGTAAAAGCTTGAGTGATACTTTCTATATCAATTAATGCACTTATAAATATTACAGGGGTATGGCAATCTCTTTTTTTTATATAATCAAATAGTTCCAAACCATTTAAAGAGGGGACATTTATATCAAATATCATTAAATCATATTCTTGAAGTTCTAATGATTTTTTAGCATTTAAACCATCTGTAAAAGGGAAACATATATGACCTAGTGTTTCTAAATATTCACAAATTGAACTTTGTAACATCAATTCATCTTCTAATAATAGTATTTTCATATTTATCCATAAATTTTAAAAGTATATATAAATTGTGTGGTATTATCTTTAGATATCACATTTATATCAACACTATTATTACTACATATATCTTTAATTATATTTAAACCTAGTCCAAATCCACCTCTAACATCATTTTCCCTATAAAATCTTTTAAAAAGTTTATCAGGTTCTTTTATATTATCCCCAATATTTTGAATTTCTAATATTATATAATTATTGATTTTCTTTAGAGTAATATGAATTGTTTCATCTATATAACTGTATTTAATAGCATTTGATATTGAGTTATCACAAATTCTTTGTAGTTGAGTTTCATTAAAATTTATATTTATATTATCTTCTATTTTATATTTTATGTTTATATTATTTCCTTTTGCAATTTCATCAAAGAATTCAATTCTAAAAGATAAAAATTGTGAAAAATCTATTTTTTGTTTAGGATATTTTATCCTATCTTTTTTTACAATATAGGCTAAATCATTATAAATATTATGGATAACTTTAGAACCTGCTTCAATTTTTGAAAGATATTTATTATTATCATATTTTAATTTAAAAAGATCAATATTTATAATAATAATACTTAGTGGTGTATTTATCTCATGAATTGCATTTTTTAAGAATTTATCTTGTTTTTTTAATAATTCATTTGCAAATTGTTCTGATTCTTTTAACTCTTGCATAAAATATCTATTGATTAAATAACCCATAAAAAATAAAACAATAGATAAAAATATTATTTGATATAAGTAGTTTATAACTTTTGTATGATATTCATTTTCTCTTTTGTCTAAAACATTTTGAATATTATCTAAATAAACACCACTTCCTATCATCCAACCCCAAGGTTTATAAGAGATGGCATATGATATTTTTTTCTCTAAAGTATGCGTGGTTGGCTTATTCCAAACATAATTAACATAACCACCATCTAAGTTCTTTGATATTTCAATCAAATCATAAATAACTTTAGTACCATTTGGATCTTTAAAATTAAGTAGATTTTTCCCTTTGTTTTCTTTTAAAATTGGATCGGCTATATTTATACCATCAAAAGTATATATAAAAATATAGCCAGTACCATCAGCTTTATTTCGTAAGTGTTCAATAACATCAACAATTTCATTTTGTAATTGTTGAATCGATCTATTTTTATTATTTTGATGTTTGTATTGAATGTATCGTAAAACTCTTTTTGTTTCTTGTTTTATAAATTTCTTTTGGGATTGAATATATTCTTGTTTGAGTTCAATTATATCTTTTGTATATTGGGTGTAACTATTATAAATGATTATAAATACAGATATTAATAATAAAACTATTGCAAATAATATACTAAGAAGATTTATTTTATTAATATTTTTTTTATCTATTGGTTTTATCATATTATATAAATATTTTTCTTAATCTTTTGTCAGTTCTTTTTGCAAAACTTCTATTTTATGTTTTAGTGATTTTTGATGTAACTCATCAGATGTAATATTTAGTTGTTCTATAAGTTTATTTATCTCTAATTGAATAGAATTTCTTTCTTGTTGTTTTAAATCTTTTTGTATGATTTTATAAAGATAACTGGATAGTGCAATGGTTAAAAAAATTGTACCATATATAAATATTTCTGCATAAATATTTGTATCATTTAGATACAAATATGAGATACATAGAAAAATTATAATAGCTGGTACAATTACAAACATTATTATATCAACATTAGAGTTATATTATATGCTATAAAACTCATTATCCAAGCAACAGCTGTTGTGAAAACAAATAAGTATCCAAGGTATTTATATCCACCAGCTTCTTTAGCAAATACCATAGATGCAGCAAAACAAGGTAGATATATCATAACAAATACTATAAATGATACAGCAGATGCAAATGGAATTTGATCTTTAATTGCATCTAAAAGTTTATCTGATTCTTCATCTACATCATCTCCTACATTGTATAAAATTCCAAGAGTTGCTACAACAACCTCTTTAGCAGCAAGACCAGTTTCAAGTGCTACTGATAATCTCCAATCATACCCAAGAGGTGCAAAAAATGGTTCACTAGCTTTTCCCATTTGACCTAAATAAGAGTTTTCTAATTGAACTAACTGATTGTCTGTATCACTTTTTGGATAGTTTGAGGCAAACCAGATTAAAATAGTAGCAGCAAGGATAAATGTACCTGCTTTTTTCAAATAAGACCAAGCTTTTTGTGACACTATCATATATATAAGTTTTAATGTTGGCATTCTATATTTTGGCATCTCCATTACAAATGGTTCATCATCACCTTTAAAAACTGTAAGTCTTAAAACTTTTGCCATTACAAGTCCAAGTAAAGCACCTGAAATATAGATATAAAATAGTACATCTCCTGCAATTTCTGGAGAAAAGAATGCCCCTACAAATAAAACATAAACAGGAAGTTTTGCTCCACAAGACATAAATCCAATGATAAATAATGTAATAAGTCTATCTTTTTCATTTTTAAGTGTTCTTGTAGCCATATAAGCAGGTACAGAACAACCAAATCCAGTTACAAGAGGGATAAAACTTTTTCCATGTAGTCCAAATTTATGAAAAAAACCATCAAGTAAAAAAGCAACTCTACTCATATAACCAGTGGTTTCAAGTAGGGCAATTCCAATATAA
>DAOVXU010000065.1 GCA_030635995.1 Arcobacter sp.
ATTTACATAAACTATCGTTGTTTCTCAAACACCCTGTCGTTTTGTGTGGGGAATTATAGTAGGAAATTTCTTTATTGTCAAGTGTTTACTATTAATTGTCGCTTAAATTTTGGAATTCGTTGAGTTTATCTCTTGTAATCCCTATAAAACAGTCTTTTTTAGCTTATTTATAACTATAAATAAAAATCATATATAATAAAAAGACTATAAAATTAGATAATAAGATTAGTTAAAATTGAGAAAAAGTGTTAGTAAAATATACTAGAACTTTACCCCTAGTATATTTTTATTCTAAAGTATTAAATACTTATTAGTTGTTTAATGTTTTTGGATTATTGATTATATTTGTTATTTTATTTTCTATTGTATGATAATTACTTCTAAGTGTTGAACCTTTTCTTATACCATTACCTTCAAATTTTCCATCTGGCTCTATAATTAATTCATTATATTTTATTTCACCTATAACTTTTCCAGTTGATAATATTTGTACTTCATTACAATCTATTTTTCCATCAAATAAACCACTCACTATCAGGTTATTTGCTTTTATATCACCTATAACTTCTCCGGTCTCTCCAATTGAAATAATATCAGCTTCTAAAATCACACCCTCAAATTTACCATCTATATGCACTGTGCCATCTGTACTAATACCACCAATTATATAAGTTCCTTGTGCTATTATAGTTGCCCCTGTTTTTACTTCTGACTGTTTATTAGACTTACTAAAGAATCCCATTTAATTCTCCTCTCTTTATTAAAAATTGTTTCATAATTTTTTAAATTCCATTTCATAAAATTTCTAGGATTTAAAACCATTGAGGCATATCTAACTTCATAATGTAAATGTGGACCTGTACTTCTCCCACTATTACCACTTAAAGCTATTATATCCCCTTTTTTTATAATATCTCCTATTTTCACTTTTGTTTTTCTTAAATGAGCATAAACAGTTTCAAATCCATAATTATGACTGACAATAATAACTCTACCAAATGCATCTTTATTTTTTGGTTGAACATATCGTACAACACCATCAGCAGTTGAATGAACATCTGTTTTTCTTTTAGCTCTTAAATCAATTCCTCTATGAAATTGTTTTTTCTTCGTTATTGGATGTTTTCTATAACCAAATTTAGCAGTTACTTTTGTCTTTTTTAATGGTGAACCATTTGGTATCACTTGTAACATATTCATTTTTTCAATAGAAGATATTTTAGCTAGTGTTGCTCGAGTAATTAAATCAGATTTAGGAACATCTTTCAATCCAATTATCACTTCAATATCATCAAGTTTTGAACTTAACTCTTTAATATCTTTAATTTTATCTTTTATAGATAATGAGTGCAATTTATTTTTAGTTAATAACTCTTTCTCTTTTGATACTAATAATTCTATCTCTTTCTCTTTAGATATTTTTAATGTATCCATTTTCTTATTTAAAAAATTAATAAACCAAAAACTACCACCAATAAGAAGAATTGAAACTATAGTAAATATAACTGCTAATTTTTTAACAATTTGATGTATATTGTATGATTTAGTACCTTTTACATCTGATACAGTGATTATCAATCTATCTTTCATCTATTTATCATCCTTAAAGATAAAAATTCTTCTACTACTTTAAAAGAACCAAATACTAAATATTCAAATTTATTAGATAAATTATTAACATTAAACTTTTCAACTTCTATATTTAGTTTTTTACAAATATCTTCTAGTATTTTAATATCAACCATCCTTGAATCATCACATTTTATTATCTGAACCTCTTTTAATATTGGTTGGAATAATTTTAAAACCTCTTCATAATCTTTATCTTGAAAACTATTATATACTAATATAATTTTATCATCTTTAAATTGTTCAACCAAAACTTTAGCAGCTAATGGATTATGTCCAACATCTATTGTGATATTTTTTTCTATTCGTTCACATCGTCCACCAATTATATCTATATCTAAATCTATATAGTTCAAATTTAAATATCTAAGTGCAACTAGTGCTAATTTAAGATTTGACAATAGATATTTGGGTAAATGCTCAACTGCTTTAGGCAATACAATATCTTTATCAAATAAGATTTTCTTTTTATCTTCTAATATACAATTTGCTATATCAATTATTTCATTTGATATATCCTTACCTAAGATATATGCTCTATCACAACTTTTTAATTTTGTTGTAGCTATCGCTTTAATTGTATCACCTAAAAATTCCATATGATCTAAACCAATTGAAGGGACTAATGTTAAGTCATTTTTAACTACATTTGTTGCATCAAACTCTCCACCAAGTCCAGCTTCTAATACAATATAATCATAACCATCACTTATATACAAAGCTAATAATGTTGTATATTCAAAATAAGTTAATTTATTTAATAATTCATTTGATAATAATTGTTGTAATTTAATATGGGCATCATCTAACTCTTTATCTATACTATCTTTACCATCTATCCAAATTCTTTCATTAAATTTTATAATATGAGGAGAGGTATAATGGATAACTTTTTTATTTAGTTGATTTAAAAATGAAGCTAAAAACCTTCCTGTACTACCTTTTCCATTAGTACCAATAATATGTATCACATATGGTATTTTAATATTTTCTTTTAATATTTTCCAAGATTTATAAATAACATCATAATCAATTTTATCATAATACAATGTTTTATGTTCGAGAAAATTTTCAAGAGTAGAGAATTTATCCATTATTTAAATGAGTTAATAGCCATTTTTGAAAAAATATCAGTTAATGCTTTAGATATAGCTATATTTATTGCTTTATCTTTATTCTCTTTAGTTACAGAAGAATCACTATCAACTGTAAAAAAAGCATAACTACTTACAGTAACGTTATGATTCTTTTTTCTTAGATCTAAATATGTTATTAAGATAGATACTTCCTCTTTATATACACTAACATAACCTTGCGTATCTTTTGATATACTTTTTTCTTTAACTTTTAATGATGTATGAAAAATAACATTAGCTAACTTTGGTTTTGAAACAATTACAACATCTAAACCTTTATATAATTCTTTAATAAGAGTTTCTTTTGCAAACATAGAATGGCTAGAATACTCTAAGTTTATTTTCATATCAACATATACTTTGCCATTTACTATTTTACCAGCATAATGACTCATAGGCTTGTAACCACAACCAGTTAAAATTAAGAATGAGAAATTAAGAATGAGAAATTTAAGAAAAAAAGATTTTAATTTCAAAATTAACCTTTAACAACCAAATTTACAAGCTTTTTAGGAACTACTATCTCTTTTATTATCTCTTTGCCATCAAGCCATTTTTTAGCATTTTCATTTTGTTTTGCTAACTCTAAAATCTCATCTTTAGTAGCACTTGGAGACACTTCAATCTCTCCTCTTTTTTTACCATTTATTGTAATAGCTATAACTATACTATCTTGAACAAAGACTTCATCTTTAACTTCAATAATATTATCAAAATTCTTTTTATCAAATAATGTATTAGCAATCTCCCAACAAGTATGAGGAATAATAGGTTCTAAAATATTACTCATTATATAATATCCCTCAAACCAAATTTGCTCATTTGATTGTGTACTTAAAGCATTTAAAGCTTCCATACAAGATGCAATTAAAGTATTAAAAGCATAAGTTTTATTCATAACTTCATTTGATTTTACTAAAGCTTCATATACTTTTCTTCTTGCCAACTTCTCATCTTTTGATAATTTACTATGTACAATTACCTCTATAGAACTAAACTCATTTGCATTTAAAGATGTAGATTTTTCATAAAACTTTCTTATAAATCTATACGCTCCCTCAACTGCACTATCATTCCACTCTAACTCTTTAGTTGGAGGTGCAGCAAACATCATAAATAATCTTGCAGTCTCTGCTCCATATTTAGAAACAATTGCATCAGGGTCTACTACATTTCCCTTTGATTTTGACATCTTCGCACCATCTTTTAAAACCATCCCTTGTGTCAAAAGATTTTTAAATGGTTCTATTGAATTTGTATATCCAAGTTTATTTAATGCTTTTGTAAAAAATCTAGCATATAAAAGGTGTAAAATAGCATGTTCTATCCCACCAATATATTGATCCACATCCATCCAATAATTACTATTATCTTTATCTATACCTTTATCCTTCCAATGCTTTGGATTTGTAGCATATCTTAAAAAGTACCAAGAAGACTGTACAAAAGTATCAAGTGTATCAGTTTCTCTCCTTGCATCTTTTCCACATTTTGGACAAGCACAATTTTTCCAAGTAGGATGAGTATCAAGAGGATTTCCTTCACCTGTAATTTCAACATCTTCAGGAAGTGTAATAGGTAAATTTTCTATTTTTTCAGGTACAAGTCCACAAGAATCACAATGGACAAAAGGTATTGGAGCTCCCCAATATCTTTGTCTTGAAACTCCCCAATCTCTAAGCTTATAGTTAATTGTTTTTTTACCTAAACCCTCTTGCTCAAAATGGTAAATAATAGCTTTTTTAGCCTTTTCATTTTTCATATCTGTAAATTTATCACTATCTACTAATATTCCAGGCTCTGTAAAAGCTTCTTCAAGATTTATAATTCCATCTTTAGTATCAATAACAATCTTTATATCAAGTTTATATTTACTAGCAAATTCAAAATCCCTATCATCATGGGCAGGAACAGCCATAACAGCACCACCACCATAAGATACAAGTACAAAATTAGCTACCCATACTGGTATTTTTTTACCTGTAAGTGGATGAATTACATCAATATCAAGTGATACACCCTCTTTATCTTGCATAGCTCTATCTCTGTCACCAACTTTTTGCATAGCTTTTATAAGTTCTATTTTAGCAGGTGTTAAAAGATTATTTTCAATCATATATTTTACTATTGAATGTTCTGGAGCAAGTGCTGAATATGTTACTCCATAAATAGTATCTGGACGAGTTGTAAAAACTGTATATTTATCAAATTTATTATTTAGTTTATCTTTCGTTTCAGCACTCAGATTAAAATCAAATTCAAGCCCCTCACTTCTACCTATCCAGTTCTCTTGCATAGTTAAAACTTTTGATGGCCATTTACCCTCTAAAGTTTTTAAATCATCAACTAAAGTTTGTGCATAATCTGTAATAGCTATATAATATCCAGGCATCTCTTTAAGCTCTACCTCATTATCACATCTCCAACAACAACCCTCTTCCACTTGCTCATTTGCTAAAACAGTATGACAATCTTCACACCAATTTACTGTTGTAGATTTTTGATATAACATACCCTCTTCATACATTTTTATTATAAACTCTTGTTCCCATTTAGAATATAGTTCATCACTTGTAGCAAACTCTCTAGTTTTAGAAAAACTAAGCCCTAAACCTTCAAGTTCATCTCTCATATAATCTATATTTTCATAAGTCCATTTTTTAGGATGAAGTTTATGTTTAATAGCAGCATTTTCAGCAGGCATACCAAAAGAATCCCAACCAATAGGATGAAGTACATTAAATCCATTTTTTCTAAAATGACGAGCAAAAGCATCACCTAAACAATAGTTTCTTACATGACCCATATGTATACGACCACTTGGATAAGGGAACATACTTAAAATATATTTTTTCTCTTTACTTTTTCCCTCTGGTGAATCTTCATCAAGTGGTTCATTTGTATTATTATCATTCCAATATGTTTGCCACTTTTTTTCTATATTTTTTGGTTCATAACTATTATTCAAAGTTTACCTTTTTATTTTTTATATAATTTTATTTTTTGATTATATTAAAATATTATTGATATATCGGTTAAATTAAAAAAGGGAAAAGATAAATAAATATTTTTTCCCTTTTTATTTTAAAAGTAAATTTATTTTATATTTAGCTTATAAATAGGTGCATTTAGCACTTATTTACTTCACTTCGTATTGTTCTCTACCCATTTGGTATAAGTCATTACCATGAGTGTCATTTATAACTGTTACTGGAAAATCTTTTACAGTTAGTTTTCTTACTGCTTCAGGTCCTAATTCTGGATAAGCTATAACTTCAGCAGCAGTTATTTTTTTACCTAGTAAAGCTCCTGCTCCTCCAGTTGCTCCAAAATATATCCCTCCATATTCTTTACAAGCATCTTTAACTGCTTGATCTCTTTTACCTTTACCAATCATCCCTTTAGAACCATTTTTAAGCATAGTTGGAGAAAATGAATCCATTCTATATGATGTAGTTGGTCCAGCACTTCCTATAGGTTCACCTGGTTTTGGTGGAGTTGGTCCTACAAAATAAATAATTGAACCTTCTAAATCAAAAGGTAACTCTTCTCCTGCTTCAATTAAATCTACAAGTTTTTTATGAGCAGCATCACGAGCAGTAAAAATTGTACCATTTAAAAATACAATATCTCCCGCTTTTAATTGTCTAGTATCTTCTTCGTTTAATGGTGTTGTGAAAGTATATTCAGCCAATTTATATCCTTTATTTATATTGTTATATGAGCATGTCTGCTACTATGACATTGTACATTTACAGAAACTGGTAATGAAGCAATATGACAGGGGTTTGCTTCAATATGAACAGCAAGCACAGTTTCAGTACCTCCCATACCCATAGCTCCAATTCCAAGTTTATTTAACTCTAATTTAATTTCTGCTTCCATTTCCGCCATCTCTGGATCTTCATTTACACTACCAATTGTTCTAAAAAGTGCATGTTTAGATGATATTCCAGCTTTTTCAAAAGTACCACCAATACCAACTCCAACAGTTAAAGGGGGACATGGATTTCCACCAGCGTCTGAGATTACTTGCTTAACATATTCTATAATACCAGCTTTTCCAGCAGCAGGAGGGAAAACAGTTGCTCTTGAAACATTTTCACTTCCTCCACCTTTTGCAGCATATTCTACATCAATAGTATCACCAGCAACAATATCAAAATGGATAATTGCAGGTAAGTTATAACCAACTGTATCTTTTAAATTTGCTCTACTAAATGGCTCACAAGTAGATGCTCTTAAATATGCAGCTTGGTAACCTTGCTCTGTTCCATCATTGATAGCATCTCTTAAAAGTCCACCAATAACTTTACAATCACAACCAACTTTTACAAAAAATACAGCCAAACCAGTATCTTGACATAAAGGTCTTTTTTCATTTTTAGCAATATCTGCATTTTCTAATAATTGTGCTAAAACCTCTTTAGCTACTGGTGATTTTTCAGCATCATATGCATCTTTTATTGCTTTGTAAGCATCATCTGGTAAAACTGTACCACAATGAACAATTACATTTTTTATTGCTGTTACTATATCAGCATATTGTATCTCTCTCATTTAAACTCCATTTGTTTTATTTTCATAAATAATAAAATAGTCTATCATTAAAATTGTTAAGTAATCCTAAAATTATTACTATTTTAATTTAAGTTTATTTTAAATTATGGTAAACTATTAACATATTTAAATAAAGGATTTCTATGTTATGTGATAAATGTGCTACCGTTAAAATGGAAGAAGGATATATGCGAGTTACAGTTGAATATTCAAAACCTGAAAGTAGATCTACGATTTGTGATACAATTTATGAAGTTGAAAAGGAATTAGATCTTTTTCCTGAAGTTATCCATAGAAGAACTATTGATAATAGTGGAACTTTTAGTGTAGAATTTGGTGGAAGTGATGATTATGTTTGTACAAGAACATGTGGTAAGTTTATTGAAGTATTATTGGCAAAACTTGAAATTACCAATTGTGATTGTGAATAAATAAAGTTAAACTTTATTTTATATTCCCATAATTTTTTATGGGAATATAAACTTAAATTGTTTGTAGGTATTTATCAATATCTTTTGCTGAATCTTTACCCATCCCCATAGCTAAAATTACAGTTGCTCGACCAAGTGTAATATCTCCACCTGCCCAAACTTTATTTTTAGTTGTTTTTCCAGTTTGAGGATCTGCTTGAATATTTCCCCATTCATTTAATTCTAGACCTTTAGTAACATTAGTTAGAAGTGGATTTGCAGAAGTTCCTATAGAGATAATAGCTAAATCACAATCAATATATTTATGCTCACATTTAACTGGTATAGATATTTGTTTTCCATCTTCATCTGGTTCTCCAAGTTCCATCACTTGACAACTTAAACCTGCAAGTTTACCATCAGCAGCACCTATAAA
>DAOVXU010000095.1 GCA_030635995.1 Arcobacter sp.
CTAGGTTTTTCAGATATAAAATCACTTATCCTCTTTTTTTGATAATCTTTTATCATATAGGTATATATCAAAGGGGAACTAACTGCAAGTATAATAAAAATAGATATAACAATTCTTTTATTTATCCCAACTATAAAAAGTACCCCATATCCTACAAGAAGTAGTACAAGTGCAGTACCTAAATCTGGTTCTTTTGCTATAAGTAAAAAGGGTAATATAATATAAATAGAGAGATAACTAAACTCTTTTAGATTATACCCATCGATACTTGGGGGCTTTTTATGGACTAAAAATGCCATCATAAGGATAAAAACTGGTTTAAAAAGTTCAGATGGCTGAATAGTAAGATTTATAAAAGGTAATTGTAACCATCTTGTAGCCCCAAGTTTAGTTGTACCAAATAATAAAACAGCCACAAGTAAAATAATCCCAATCCAATAAAATATAGGTATAAGTCCTATAAAATTTCTAATAGGTAATAAAAATACAATTATAAAAGCAAAACCAGCAACTGTAAAATATATTAATTGTTTTTGTGCTAACATAGCACTTATCTCACCTATTAAAATATGAGATAAAAATATAAGTGGCAATATAAATAATATTATCTCAAAATTAAAATGTGATAATATCCGTTTGTCAAAAAAATACATAATGAAAGATTACCAAAAAATGAATAAAGAGTTTATTGCAACAGCAGAGATTAGGTTAGATAAGTTTTTAGCCCAAGAGTTAAAACAATCAAGAAATCAAGTGGAACAACTTATAAAAAAGGGTTATGTAAAATTGGAAAATAAAACTTTAACAAAAAGTGGTTCTAAACTTTATATAAATCAAAAAATATTTGTAACTTTCCCTAAAATTGAGAAGGTAGAGTATATTGTAGAGGATTGTTCTTGGTATGATGATATTGAGATTATATATGAAGATGAATCACTTTTAGTTATAAATAAACCAGCAGGTGTAATAGTTCATGATGCCCCAAGTGTCAATGAACCTACTCTTGTGGATTGGTTAAAGAGAAAGAATATTTCACTTTCTACAATAAGTGGTGAAGAGAGACATGGTATAGTTCATAGACTAGATAAGGGTACAAGTGGTGTACTTGTAATTGCCAAAACAAATGAAGCTCATGCAAAACTTTCATCTCAACTTGAAGATAAATCTATGGGAAGATACTATGTAGCAGTTATTGATATCCCTTTAAAAGATGATATGATAGTTGAAGCACCAATCTATAGATCACAAAATAATCGTTTAAAAATGGGGATAGTTCCTGCAGGAAAATATGCAAAAACTGCATTTAAAAAACTTATATCAAATATTCATACCCAGCAAAATTCACATAAATATGAGATGATAAGTGCTAAACTTTTTACAGGTAGAACACATCAAATAAGGGTACACTTAGAATCACTTAATAGACATATATTAGGGGATACTTTATATGGTTTTAAGGGCAATGATGCTAACATCCAAAGAATATATTTACACGCATATTGTTTGTATTTGGTGCATCCAGTTACAAATAAAAATGTAAAATTCGTAGCATCAATTCCAGATGATATGAGAGAGTTAATATCAAATAACTTTAGTAAGGAAACTATAGATGAAAAAATTAATAAAAGTTTTATCGTTGACAGCTTTAATGATGTGGATGAGTGGATGTGAAGTAAGGAATCTTGATACACCAAAATCTGCAAAACCAAAAATTGATGATAATTTACCAATAATATCTAAATCTTCTATTAGAAGTATACCAAGTATTACGCAGATAGCATTAGAGTGGAAAGGTACTACACAAGCTAATACATTAGGATACTATATATATCGTTCTGATTTACAAAAAGATGGTGAAGAGTTATCAAGGGTAGCAACTATTAAAAATAGATATGCATCACACTATCTAAATACAAATTTAAAACCAGAAACTAGATATCTTTATGCAATTTCAATTATTGGTAAAGATGGAACAGAATCAAGACCATCACAATCAGTTGCAATAAATACACTTCCTATTTATGATTCAGTAAGTTTAATAACAGTAAAAAGTGATCTACCAAGACAAGTTAGAATTGAGTGGAGACCACATACAAATTATGCTGTAAGTAAATATATTATTGAAAGAAGTAGTATAAATCATATTGAATGGGAGAAAATTGCAACTGTAAAGGGTAGGTTAAATCCAGAATATATTGATATAAAATTAAAAGATGATATAATTTATTCATATAGACTTAAAGCAGTTACTCATGATGGGATAGAATCAAAATATAGTAAAGTTGTAAAAGCAACAACAAAATCATTACCAAGAGCTGTTAAAAATATTGAAGCTACTAATGATCAACCAAGAAAAATTATAGTAACTTGGGAACCTTTAATTCAAAAAGATATAGTTGGATATAATTTATACTCTAGTAGTAGTTCCGATGGTTCATTTAGTAAAATTGAAACAGCATCAAAAGATGCAAATACATTTGAAGATGTTATAAAAAAAGATAATAAAAAAAGATTTTATAAGATTACAACTGTTGATAAAGATGATTTAGAAACAGATATTAAACTTCTTCCAGTAGTTATGGGTGTAACATTAAGTGCTCCTGTTCAGCCAACTGTAAAACTTGCACTTATTAAAGGTGAAGAGGTAGTTTTAAATTGGGAAAAAGGTGATGATAGAACTGTAGGATATAATATTTATAAAACTACAAAAGAGGGATTCTTTAAAACAAGGACAAAAATATTCAAAAATATTCAAGATGTTAGATATGTAGATAGTGATATTATAAGAGGTTTTGATTATACTTATGAGATAGAAGCTTTTGATGAAAATGGTTTAATCTCTCCTAAAGCTCATATGGCATCTTTAAAAATGGAAAGAGTTAAAAAAAGTGTTCAAAAAGAAGAGAAATAATAGTATTTTAAATGCCTCATATCCTTACATCAAAACATAATAATATAAAAACTCCATCAAAATCTAAAGATGGAGTTTTATTTAATTATATAGCAAAATCGACCTATGGAGATAAAATATCTGTAACTTGTGATGGGAAAGATTTTTTCCTTACAAAACTAATAAAAGATGACAAGCATCTAATTAAAATAGATTCAACTACAAGAGTTACACCTGTAGAAACTGTAAAAAAAGCTTTAAATAGTTATGGTGAGATTTGTGATGGTGATCTGATATTTTCAAATACATCAAATGATAATAATAGACTAAGACCTACAAAAAAATATTTAAAAGATATAGGATATTTTGTAGATGAATTTCAAACAACTAAAGAAATTTGTGTAGAGGTTGGTTTTGGAAGTGGAAGACACTTACTTTATCAAGCTCAACAAAATCCAGATATTATATATATTGGTTTAGAGATACATACCCCCTCAATAGAACAGATGCTAAAGCAAGTGAAAATATTAGATATTAAAAATGTATTTGCTGTAAATTATGATGCAAGATTATTTTTAGAATTTCTAGCATCAAATAGTGTAAGTAGAATTTTTGTACACTTTCCTGTTCCTTGGGATAAAAAACCACATAGAAGAGTTATGAGTGATGAATTTATAGTTGAATGTATGAGGGTTTTAAAAGTTAATGGTTCACTAGAACTTAGAACTGATTCACCTAACTATTTTGAATACAATGAAGAGTTACTTACCCACTTTCCTACATATAGATCAGCAATTGTTAAAAATCAAGATTTAGCAGTAAGTAGTAAATATGAAGATAGATGGAAAAAACAAGGTAAAGATATATGGGATATAACTATATATTCTAAAGATATATCACCTGCAATAGTTATAGATAAAGATTTTTCATTCCATTTAAATTGTAAAATTGATATAGGTAAACTTCAAAATAATTTAGAAAAAAAACCAATTGTAAAAAAGGGATTTTTTGTACACCTTGAACATATTTATATTACAGATGATAATATTTGTTTATTACATTTGACAATGGGTAGTTTTAACAAACCTGTATCAAAATATTTAGTTTTAAAAGATGATATAGTAAATTATTTTCAATCAAATCCAATACCAACAAGTCCAAACCAAAATGCACATAAACTAATCCAAGAATTATTAAATGAGGCTATGGGGTGATATTAGCAAATAATATAACACTTAGTTATGATGGGCAAAGAAATATTATTCAAAATGCCTCTTTTTCTAAGATAAATTATGGTGATTTTGTATTTATAACTGGGGCTAGTGGTAGCGGAAAATCGACACTTTTAAAATCATTTTATAGTGATATAAAGTTAAAGGGTGGGAATTTACTTGTAAATAAACATAAACTTTTAAATATTCCAAATTCCAAATTAAAAAGTTTAAGAAAATCTATTGGTATTATTTTTCAAGATTATAAACTTATTAAAGAATATACAGTTGAAGAAAATATCATGTTACCACTTAAGTTAAATGGATATAGTGATAAATTATCTTTAGGTCAAGCTCAAAAGTTATTAAAACATGTAAAGCTAGATAAAAAAGGTAAATATTATCCAGATCAATTAAGTGGTGGAGAACAACAAAGAGTATCAGTAGCTCGTGCATTATCCCATAATCCAAAACTTATACTTGCAGATGAGCCTACAGGAAATCTTGATGATGTATCTGCAAATATTATTTGGGGTTTATTAAAAAAAGCAAATGAACAATTAGGTATAACCATTGTAGTTGTAACACATAGAATTCCTGAAAATTTTGGTCTTACTTTTAGAAAATTTGATATTTCTGGTGGAGAGATTTATGAATCTTAAAAGATTTATATCATTTTCACTACCATTAATAGTAATGCTTTTTACATTTGCGATTTATATCTCTATATCTAAAATAGTAACTTCATATGAAAAGTCTATTAACAATGATTATTCAATTGTTATTGTAACTTCATCTCCAATAATGAAAGATAAAGTTAAATATTTGCCATCTGTTGACTTTAAAGAGATAATTCATCTAAAAAGGGAGCAGATTTTAGATGATTTAAAAAGTGATCTATCTAAAGGTTCATTTGAACTTTTACAAAAAAGACTTCCATATTTTTATACTTTGCATCTAAACCAGTTTCCTACAAGTTCAGTATTAAAAAATATTAAAAAAGATTTAGAAAAACTTAGTGGTATAAAAAGTGTTGAGACTTTTTCAAAAGATCATGATAATATCTACTCTTTATTGCTTTTAATAAAAATCATTGTATCAACACTTTTTATATCCATCATTATATTTACATTTTTAATTATGATAAATCAAGTAAAAATATGGTTTTATGAGCATAAAGAGAGACTTGATATTATTAAACTTCATGGTGGTTCTATATATTATGGTGCAAAACCTATTATAAGAATTGCAATACTAAGTAGTCTGTTTTCAAGTAGTTTAGTTGTAGGGATGATATATTTTATAAAAGAAAATTTAAATTTATTTTTTACTTCAGAGATGCTTATGATACTTAATAAAAATTTAACACTCTACACTCCTATAGAGATAGGTGGTGTGTTTATCATCTCACTATTAATATCATTTGTGACTGTTTTTGGAATATTATTAAAACATAGATTAAAATAGGTTTAAGTACCTCCAAAGAATTGAACATCAATTTAGATGTTTTTTAAAATTATTAGATTTGGATTTTTAAAATCGCAGGACTACTTTTAAGTAATTCAAGATTTTAAAAAGACGAATATGATGATTTTAAAAAGCACCCGAAGGGCAACACGTAAAGCCTCATCTAAACACCAAAAAAAATTTAACATTACCTGCAGGTAGTCTTAAATTTTTATTTGGAATTTATATAAGGCTTTCTGTATTGTCTAAAGTGGTGTTTAATTCTTTGGAGGCACTTGTGTATAAATATCTTTTAATAGTTAGCATTTTAATTTTTACACTCACATCTACTATAAATGCAAATACTAAAAATATAAATAAAAAAATATCATTAAATAAAACTATTTTAAAAAGTAAAACAAAACAAAAGAAAAATACAAAAAGAAAAATACAAAGTTTAGCTGATTCAATTATTAGTGAAGAGAATATTTCAAATGATTTAGAATACAATTTAGATAAAGTTTCAAATAATATATTTTTAAATAAATTAAAATTGCAAAGAGCTAAAAGAGATATACTTAGATTGGAGAAAGAGACAATTCAATTAAAAGAATATACTGCTAGTGTAGAAGATAAAATTGTAAATTCAATTATCGATAAATATAGCATCACTTTAGGTGAAGATCTAATAAATAAGAGTTCATTAAAAGGGATTATCCAAAAAGAAAAATATAATTTACTTTTAGATAATACAAAAGATGTGATACTTAAATCAAATTTGAAATATTTTAAATTGTGTAATGATAAAAGAAAGAATACTGTAAAAAGAGAGAAATTAGAAAAATTTATTCAAATTCAAGAGGATGAAAAAAAGAAATTTGAAAAATTAAAAGAGAAACAAGATGTTTCATTGAAAAAATTAAAAAAGAAACATAAACTATATCAAAAAGAATTAAAATCAATAATCAACAAACAAGACAACATAAATAGTTTACTTGGTAAATTAAATATTTTAAAAAGAAAAGAGATAAAAAAAGAGAAATTAGCAAAATTAAAAGAGAAAAAAA
>DAOVXU010000091.1 GCA_030635995.1 Arcobacter sp.
GAAAAAATATATCCAAAAAAGATTTAAATATTATTATAGATTGGATAACAAATCTATAATAATCTGTTTCAATTCGAAACAGATAATATTTAATTTTTTTTACTCTAATTCTCTTATACATAATTTATACATATTATTATTTTATACTTAATCATACAAAAATTAGGAGATAAATATGAAATTATTAAAAGGAATAGTAGCTGCATCAGTTTTAGCTACATCAATTTTAGGAGCTGATTATACACTAAAATTTAGCCATGTTGTAAGTGATAATACACCAAAAGGTAAGGCAGCAAGATATTTTGAAAAAAGACTTGAAGAGTTAAGTAAAGGTGCTATTGATGTGCAAGTTTATCCATCATCTCAACTTTATGGAGATAAAGCAGTTTTAAAAGCTATTAGAATGGATTCAGTACAGATGGCTTGTCCAAGTTTTTCTAAGTTTGGTAAAATTGTACCACAACTTGCACTTTTTGATTTACCATTTTTATTTAAAGATATAAATCATCTTCATAGAGTACAAGATGGTGAGGTTGGAGCAAAGCTTAAAGCTATGGTTGCAAAAAAAGGTATAGTAGCACTTGACTTTTGGGATAATCACTTTAAACAACTATCTTCATCTAAAAAAGCTTTAATCCATCCAAACGATGCAAAAGGTCAAAAATTTAGAATTATGTCTTCTAAAGTTCTTGAAGCACAATTCAAAGCCGTTGGTGCAAATCCACAAATGATGCCATTTTCTGAAGTTTATTCAGGACTTCAACAAGGTGTTATTGATGGTCAAGAGAATACAAATTCAAATATTTACACTAAAAAGTTCTATGAAGTACAAACAGATTTAACTGTTACAAACCATGGTTATTTAGGATATTTAGTTGTTATGTCTAAAAAATTCTGGAACAAACTACCAGCTAACTTACAGGCAAATGTTAAACAAGCTATGAAAGATGCAACAGCTCAAGAGAGAATCTATGCAGAGGATTTAAATACAAAACAATTTAATCTTATAAAAGAGTATGCAAAGAAAACTGGAAAATTAAAAATTCATACTTTAAACAAATCGCAAATTCAAGCGTGGAGAGATGCTGTTAGTCCAATCTATTCAAAATTTTATAGTAATAAAAAAATTGGAAAAGATTTAATCATTGGTGCTCAAAACACAAAATAATATTAAATAATTATGTTTAATATTATAGATAAAATAACTTGTTTTGTCACTCGCTATATAGCAGCTTTTGGCATTAGTGCTGGGGTTGCTTTAGCATTTGGTAATGTTGTAGTTAGATATGTTTTTGATGGCTCACTTACTTGGGCTGCTGAACTTACAACATATCTTTTTTTATGGAGTACTTTTTTTGGTGCTGCTTACTGTTTTAAACACGATGCACATATAAGTATAAATATTCTACTTGAAAAAGTTAAACCTCCAACTGCAAAAGCTTTAATGTTACTATCACATACTATCACTTTAATATTTTTATCAGCTGTTGCATATTACGGTTATGAATATTTACTTTTAGTTCACGAAATGGAAGAGATATCTGTTGATTTAGAGATACCAATGTGGATAGTTTATACTGTAATTCCAGTATCATTTGCTTTTGGAGCATATCGAGTAATAGAAAAAATTATTGAAATTATCAAAACACCAGCAGATCAAGTTGTACAACATAGTGAAGCAGAACTGATAATAGCAGAGATGGGTGAAGGTGAAAATGAAAAGCTTTTAAAAGAAGTTGAAAGAAAAACAGGAGGTATGCTATGAGTATTGCTGCATTATTTATAGCTTTCTTTTTTTTACTTGCAATTGGAGCACCAATTGCAATTGCACTTGGTGCTTCAACTTTTGCTACACTTGCAATTTTTACTGATGTAAATCCTATGGAAGTAAGTGCTATGATGTTTGAAAAGATTGAGCATTATTCACTTATGGCTATCCCTATGTTTATACTTGCTGGGCAACTTTTAAGTAAAGGTAGTTCTGCAAATAGAATTATAGAATTTGCAAAATCTATTGTGGGGCATATGCCTGGCGGTCTTCCTATTGCAGCTATTTTTGCATCTATCATATTTGCAGCAGTTAGTGGTAGTTCTCCAGCAACTGTTGTTGCTATTGGTTCTATTATGTTTGGTGCTATTCAAGAAGCTGGTTATCCAAAAAAATATGCAATTGGAACTATTGCAACAGCTGGAAGTTTAGGGATACTTATCCCTCCATCTATTGTTATGATTGTTTATGGAGTTACCGCAGAAGTATCTATTGGTAAACTTTTTATGGCTGGTATCATTCCTGGTATCATGATAGGTATCATGATGATGGTGGTAACTTATATAGGTGCTAAAAGATTAGGATTTAAAAGAACTGAACCTGAACCATTCTCAGTAAGATTAAAAAAGATGGGTGAAGCATCTTGGGCATTGATGACAATTGTAATTGTTATTGGTGGTATTTATGGTGGTGTCTTTACTCCAACTGAAGCAGCTGCTGTTGCTTGTACTTGGGCATTTTTAGTTTCAATGTTTATATATAAAGATATAAAATGGAATGCACTATTTAATCTATTTTTAGAATCAGCAAAAACATCTGCAATGATTATGTTTATAATTGCAAATGCAATGATTTTTGCACATTTCTTAACTTTAGAAAATGTACCTCAAATGATAACAAATACACTTATGGAATGGAATGTAGGGGCAATAATGTTCTTAATGCTAGTAAATGTATTACTATTCTTTGCAGGTGATTTTATGGAACCATCAGCAATTATTATGATTATGGTACCTTTACTTTTACCAGTTGCACTTGCACTTGGTATTGATCCAATTCATTTTGGAATAGTTATAGTGGTAAATATGGAACTCGGAATGATAACCCCACCAGTGGGGCTAAATCTCTTTGTGACCAGTGGAATAACAGGCACAAGCCTTAAAGATGTAGTTGTATACTCATTGCCATGGTCTATGACAATTCTTGTTGGTTTATTACTTGTAACTTATATCCCAATAATATCTCTTTGGTTACCAAATTTAATGTATGGTTGATAAATTGTATTAGAACTAAGAAAGGGAAGTTCATAAATCGAACCTCCCCTTTTCTTATATAAATTTAAATGGTTATATCCATTTAAAATATCACTATGTAGTGAATTAATTTTTTGTTAATCTTTAACAATGCTAAATATGTCCAATCCTCATCATTCACACCTCCATATTGTTTTCTTACTCTAATTAAACTCCAATTTCCCTTAATGTTTTATTAAAGAATAATATTAAAGTCTTATTATGAAACAACTCCCTTCACTACTACTTTGAACATCTATCTCACCATCCATATTCTTTTGAATAATAATCTTTGACATATATAGTCCAATTCCAGTACCATTTGTATCATCTTTTGTAGTAAAATATGGTTCAAATATCTTTTGAGATATATTCTCTTTTATCCCTTTTGCATTATCACATATCTCAATATAGACTTTATCTTTTTTATAGATATTTATATTTATTTTGGGTAATTTTATCTTATCACTAAGTAGTGCATCTTTTGCATTTGAGATAAGATTCAATATCACTTGTTCAAATTCATTTTGATAACTATTTATATTTATATCTTTATCTATATTTTGTATTATAGTTATATTATATCCATCAAGCATTGGCTTTGTTAGTTGTAGAACTCTTTGACAAGATTCATCAATATTGAAATCTTCTTTTCTCTTATTTGGTTTAAAAAATGTTCTAAAATCATCAATTGTTTTTGACATATATTCAAGTAGCACTTCAGATTCTTTAGTTTTTTTAGACATCATATCACTATTGAGTTTATTTAGTTTATGGTGTAATTTAATATTTAAGATTATTGCACCTAATTCACTTAGAGGTTGCCTCCATTGATGTGCAATAAGACTTATAGTTTCCCCTAATGTTACAAATTTTGATTTTTGCATCAAAAGTAGCTCTTGCTCTTTATTTTTCTCTATCTCAATTTTAACTTTACTATCAAGTTCTCTATTTAATACAGCAAGAGCTTTAGTTGTTTTTTTTACTTGTAATTGTTTTTCATAAATAATATCTTTTATTTTTTTACTAATAAGAAAAGTTATAATAATAGCAATTAATAAAAATAATCCAAAAGCTATAATATTTTCATTTATATGAGCAGTAAATTTTTGTTTTAATACAATATTCTTAGCAATCATATCTTCCTTTATATCATCGTGATATATCCCTTTTGCTATTATCCAATTTAATGGTTCATAGTATTTAAAGTATGAAGTTTTGGTCTCTATCTTTTCATTTGTTTTTTTATATGAGTAGGTTACTATTGATTCGTTATATATATTTATATCTTTTAGAAACTTATCTCTAAAACTAAATCCATTTATATCTTTATAGTTCGTTGATATATATTTTCCAATTAAATCTTCCCTATTAGGATTTATAACCATTCTAGCAAAATTATCTCCTCCTTTTTTATCTAATAATTCATAAACAAAAATATAATCACTTTTTTGTTTATCAAAAGCAATATTTCCAATCCAAGATATAATCTCATCTTTTATTTTTTTATTTTCTAATTGCTCTTTGGTATATTTAAACTCAATCATTTTTATCAAAATATCTATATCTTTTGTTAGGTTCATCTTTTGTTGATTTAGATTTTCATTTTTTAGATTTTGCAGATTTTCCTCATATTGTAAAAGCTGATTTTGATAATAAAAAAGCGATATTAATAATGTATTTGATAAAATAATTAAAATAGTTGTTGTCATAATAATTTTTGATATATTTTTATATCCAAACCAATTCATAAGGACCTTTCTTGAATGATATTATTTTAAATAAGCTAAAAGATTATACCCTATTATTTGTTGAAAATGAAAAAGGAATAAGGGAAAATTTTAGTGAATTTTTCAATCTTTTATTTAAAAAGACCTATATAGCCTGTGATGGTGCAGAAGCTTTAGAATTATATAATATAAATAAACCCGATTTGATAATTACAGATATCAAAATGCCAAATATGGATGGGATAGAATTAGTAAAAAATATAAGACAATCTGATAATAAAACATCTATAGTGATAATATCAGCACATACTGATTTAGAATTTTTACTTTCAAGTATAGAACTAAACCTCATAAAATATATTATAAAACCTTTAAATGAAGAGAAACTATTTGAGATATTTGAAATATTTTTAAAACAGATTCAAGAAGATTTAAAAGAGTACAATTTCACTCTTGATTCTAATAAAAATCAAATAATAGTAGATGATAATATATTTGAATTAAGTTTAAAAGAGAAATTATTTATAGAAAAATTGATACAAAAAGATTCTATAATATCTTATGAAGAGATTGAGAGTGATATTTGGGATGGTAAGTTTATGAGTCAAAATGCCTTAAGACATTTTATAAAAAATTTAAGAAAAAAACTTCCAAATAATTTTATAAAGAATATGCCAAATCAAGGTTATATTGTAAATACACAAGAGAACTAAAATTTATAATTTGAAAATATTTATTGTAATTTTACTATCTTTAGTTATCCATTTTTTATTATACTTATCTTTTAAAGATAAAAATATATTAGAAAACACTCAAAAGTATATTAAAAAAGAGACTAAAGATAAAATATCTACCATTAAATATGTAAAGATACAGCCCAAAAAAATTAAAAAACCAAAACCTCTTAAAAAAGTTTCACAACCAAAAAGAAAATCACCTAAAAAACTAAAAGTGGTGAAAAAGAAAAGTGAAAAAAAACCTAAAATAATAAGTTCTAAAAAGATTATTAAAAAAATTGTTCCAAAAATAACAAAACCAATTGTAAAAAAAGAGCCAATAGATAAACTAACACAAAGCTATCTTGACCTATATGGTGATAAGTTTAAGGCATATCCAAAAGAGACAAAAATATATATTATCAAAAATATAAAAGATATAGGCTCTATTACAAAAATCTTTTTAGAATATCCATATATGAGTATCCATGCAAATCAAAGTGGGGTAAGTGTTGTTGAATTTATACTATATCCAAATGGTACAATTAGTGATCTAAAAGTGATAAAAAGTTCAAATTATTTTTTACTAGATGACAATACTATGGAGACAATTGAAGCTGCATATAGTGACTATCCAAGACCTCCTAAGCCAACTATTATAAAAATATATGTAAAGTACATACTAAATTAAAAAAGGGATAAAATGGATATATTAGCATTTATTGAAAAAGGTGGGGTAATTGTTTATATTTTAATTGCTCTTAATATTATAGGATTTAGTATTATGTTACTTAAAATGGTAAATCTTTATCTATTTAATAAAAATAAACAAATTATAGTAGATGATATTTTAAATCAATTAAAAAACAGCAATAGTGATTTAATCTTAACGCATATAGATAGTTTAGTTATATTAAGTATCAAAAGATTAGAAAAGGGTCTTAATACTATAAAAATAATAGCTACAATTTCCCCTTTACTAGGGCTTTTAGGTACTGTTATTGGTATACTTTCATCATTTGATGTAATTGGCAAAGTTGGTTTAAATGATCCTATGCTTTTCTCTTCTAGTATATCTATTGCACTTATTACAACTGTTACAGGCTTAATAGTTGCTATTCCTCATTATATTTTTTATAACTATTATATTGGTATTCTAGATAATAGTGAATTAAATTTAAAAGATAAAGTTTTAGGAAATTTATAAATGACTAAAAGAAGAGAAC
>DAOVXU010000139.1 GCA_030635995.1 Arcobacter sp.
GTTTACACAAAGTGGAACGGCTAATAATGCAATGTTAAGAGACCTTATGCCAGAAAATTTTATTTGGATTAATAAAAGAATTGCTGCTAAAAGAGGTATTAAATTTGCAGATATGGTTGAAGTAAGTTCAAATGCTGGAAAAACAAGATTAAAAGCTTATCCTACAGAAAAAATTGCTCCAGATCAAGTATTCTTTATTCATGGTTTTGGTGAAGAGAGTGAAGCACTTACTTGGGCATATAAAAACGGTGGAAATGACAATGCAGTAATAGAAGATATTATGGAACCAGTATATGGTGCTGCTGCAATGCATGAAACAAATGTTGAAATAAGAAAGGTATAATTTATGGCTAGATATGGAATGGCACTTGATTACAAAAATTGTATCAATTGTAAAGCATGTGAAACAGCATGTAAAGAAGAAAACGGCATAATGATGGGTGCTGACAAACATAGAATTTGGGTAGGTAATGGTGAGATACAAGGGGAATATCCTTTTTTAGATATCACATCAAACACTTTTTATCCATCTCAATGTCAGCAATGTGATAATGCTCCTTGTGAATCAGTATGTCCAACACAAGCAACATACTATGATGAAAATGGTGTGGTAAGAGTAAATCCTGAACAATGTATTTTATGTAGTTATTGTATAAATGCTTGTCCTTACGATGCAAGATATATTGAAGAAGCAGGTATGACTGTTGATAAATGTAATTTTTGTACAGATACAAGATTAGCAAGGGGTGAGACTACAACTGCTTGTCAAGCTACTTGTCCTACAAATGTAAGAATTTTTGGTGATCTTGATGATTATGATAGTGAAATTAGTGAAGTTTTAAGAACAAGAGAGCATTTTAGTTTAAAATCTAATCTTGGAACTAAACCAAAACTATTTTACCTAAACTAGAAAGGAGTTGATATGGCTTTAAGAGAATTAGTTAATAAAATCGTTCCAATTCAGGAAGATTTTTCTATAAAATCATTGTTGAGTTTCAAAAAAACTCCTTTAAATATGTTTGTATTTTTTCTTACTATTGGACTAATAGTTTTATTAGTTTGGGGAATTGTACAATATATATCACATGGACATCACGCTTATAATGTTACAAGAGAACATCCATGGGGATTATTAATCTCAGGATATATTTTCTTTGTTGGAACTAGTACAGGACTTTGTATTATTGCATCACTTGGACATGTATTTGGAGTAAAAGAATTTAATGCTATTGGTAAAAGAACAACACTATTAGCAATTATTACATTATTACCAGGGTTTATTGTTATTTTATGTGAAATTGGACATCCAATTACTATGATGATTTACAATATTTTAACTCCTGGAATCACTTCTGCTATTTGGTGGATGGGTACATTATATGGGTTAGTACTTACTTTTATCATACTTGAATTTGGATTTGCACTTAGAGGTGATCATAAATGGTCAATAAGATTAGGAATTGGTGGACTTATAGCTGATATTGCAGCGTTTACTACACTTGGTTCTGTATTTGCTTATTTAGTGGCTAGACCAATTGCAAATGGTCCATTTATACCATTGTATTTCCTTTTAACTGCTGTAATTTCTGGAGCATTTTTTATGTTTATGATTTATGGTTTTAAATATAAATTAGACTTTCCAGAAGATGTAAAAATAGCATTAACTAAACTAGCAAAAATATTAGGACTTTTACTAGCAGTAGCAATGTTTATGGAATATTGGAATTATATCACAGCTATTTATGGTGGAATGCCAGAACGAGCTGATACTATGATAAAAATTGTTAATTCTACTTATTTTCAAGTAGAGATTATATTTGCATTTGTTATACCTTTTCTTGTTCTTTTAATTAGTAAAGGTAAAGCTTTAAAAACTATGTTTTTTGCATCTATTGCTGGTTTAATATCTATCTTTTTAATGAGAAATGATATGGTTCACCATGCACAAATGTTCCCTATGCAAATGATGAAAAAAACAGAATATCAATTAGCTCCAACTTGGATAGATTATTCACCTTCATCGGTTGAATGGGCTATTGCTGTTGGTGCATTAGGTGTATGTTTTTTACTTTATTATGTTGCTGAAAAAGCATTTAATCTTGATGAAGATCATCACTAATAAGTATCTATAATATACTTATGCTAAGCCCTTGATAACTATATCAAGGGCTTTTTTATTATCTCTTATTAAGTACTTATTAATACAATTTATACTAAAATTTTATATTAAAAGGTACATTTATGCAAACTATTGGATTGAAAAAACAACTTCTTATTATAATAGTAATATTTACTGTTATCTATTCATTAATTGCTTTTTTTAATTATGCCACATTTACAGCAAAAAAAGATCAATATATAAAAAGTAGAATTACAGCTGTTGAAAATCATTACAATGTAACATATCAAACTTTTAAAACAAACTCAACACATTTTTATCATTCAATTATTAATAATAAAAAGATGATAGCTATTTTAAAAGATGCAAATAGTCCAATCAAAACTAAACAAACAATGGCTCGTAAGAAATTAGCTAAAATATTTTCTTCTAAATATCAATTAGTATCAAAATTAGGTATAGATTCAATACAATTTCACTTACCAAATAATAAAAGCTTTTTTAGACGATCTCATCCAGATAAATATGGCGATGATTTAACACATATAAGATACTCAATAGCACAAACCAATAAACTAAAAAAACCTCAAGAGGGATTAGAAGTAGGTAAATGTAATAATGCTTTTAGATTTGTTTTCCCAACATTTGATGAAAAAAATAAGCATATAGGAAGTTTAGAAGGTTCCATCTCATCTTCTATTTTTATTGAATATATGGAAAGAGCTTTACAGTTACATTCACATTTTATAATAAATAAAAGTGCTTTTAGCACAAACAATACAGATTTATTATCAGCTTATGTTCAAGGAAATGGTTTACTAGATTTTTTAAGACTAAAAAAAGTTGCTATAAAAGATTTTAAACATACAGATAGTGAAAAACGACAAATAAAAGAAAAGCTAAAAAATATAGATCTATCAACAACTAAAGCTTTTTCAATAGTTGTTGAAAAAAATAATTTAGAAGAGATAGTTATATTTTTACCTATCTCTGGATTTAAGGATAAAAAAACAATTGCATATTTTGTAATTTATGATGATAAAAATATTTTACATAATTTTGAAAAAGAATATAATGGACATATTGTAATTGGTTTACTTATATCAATATTATTAACTATTTTAATTTTTAAAATTCTTAAATCAAAACAAAATTTAGAAATTGAAGTTTCTAGTAAAACAAAAAAATTAGAAGATTTTAATAAAAATCTAAAATCTAAAATTGAGGAAGAGGTAAATAAAAATGCAGAGCAAACAAAACAATTATATCTAACCCTTAAAAATGCTCAAATGGGTGAAATGATTGGAAATATTGCACATCAATGGAGACAGCCATTATCTGTAATTTCAACATCAATAAGTGGATTAAAAGCTAAAAGAGATTTTGGAATAGAACAAAAAGATGATTTTGATAAAACACACGATACTATTATGAAAAGTGTAAATTATCTATCTGAAACAATTAATACTTTTCGAGATTTTATCAAAGAGAAACAAGAATTAAAAACTGTTGTTCTTCAAGATAGAATAGATGGTGCTTTAAATATAGTTGCTCCTGCATTACAAAGTGCATATATTACAATAAAAAAAGAGATTAATTATACTGATAAAGTGATGATAAACATGGTTGTAGGAGAATTGTCTCAAGTAATTATCAATATTTTAAATAATTCTAAAGATATTATGATTGAAAAAAATATAAAAGATAGATGGATCAAGTTATCACTAACACACTCTAATAATATTGCAGTTATCACAATAGAAGATAGTGGTGGTGGTATACCTGAGGATATATTACCCAAAATATTTGAACCATATTTTACAACAAAACACCAAAGTCAAGGTACAGGACTAGGTCTGCATATGAGTTATGAGATAGTAACAAAGCATCTACATGGAAAATTACATGCTAAAAATGGTAAAAATGGAGCAAAATTTTTCATAGAATTACCGTTATCTTAATTAGATATTAATTATCATTTATTTTAAAAACCCTTGATATTCTATCAAGGGTTTTTTTGATATTATACAAAAAAATATTTGGAGTTAAAATAATGACACATTCAAAGAATTTGATTTATAAAAAAGAATTATTTATATTTATTGGAATATTCTTATTCTTGGCAATTGGTATGCACTTTAAGGAATGGACAAATTATCCTCTTGAACATCTTATGGCACTACCACATGCTACCTCTTATGGTTTAGGATGGGAACATCCTTTTGTATATACTTTAGTTATATACATAATTATTAGTGTACCTAGATTAATATTTAGAAAGAAAAAATAAACTTTTAATTATAATTTTTATTTTTATTTGATATAATAATTACGAAAAAAAACAAAAGGAAAAATAATGAATACATTATTAAAATTAGCACTTTCAAGTGCAGTTGTAGTTGGACTAAGTGCAACTGTAGCATCAGCAGATGTTACAAAAGGTCAAAAGCTTTTCTCTAAAAAGCTTAAAAAAGCTTGTAAAATGAGTGGAGCTACTATGGCAGCTAAACATTCTCAAGAAGAATGGGAAGCAATTCAAGAAAATGGTACATTAGCAGATGAGATTAAAAAAATGTGTCCAGGTGTAAAATCTAAAAGTGTAAAAGAAAAATATATTCCACATTACTATGACTTTTTCTATGAATATGCAAACGATTCAGGAAATGTTCCTTCTTGTTAATTAGATAATAAGTATAAAAAAAGGGTAGGATTTAAATCCTACCCTTTTTTATTATTTATAAATAAGTTATACAATACTCACAAATGAGGATTATTCATCCTCATTTGTTTCA
>DAOVXU010000120.1 GCA_030635995.1 Arcobacter sp.
AATAAAACTTATGAAAATTTTGTTGTACCTTTTCAATTGATGGGGGAAAGTTTAGAAATTTTTTTAACACCAATATTTCATCTTGATAGTGTATGTAATAGTGATATAACTCAAAAGGTATATGGTGAATGTTTACCATTGATTTCTATCTATAGTACACAGTTATCTCAAAATGAAAAGATTTATACCTCTTTAAAAGATATACAGCATAAGTATAATAGTAGATTAAATATAGAACAAAAGAAAGTTTTAGAAAATGAGATAAGAGATTTTGAATTAAGTGGATGTCAATTATCTAGTGATAAAAAATCTAAATTAGAAAAAATAAATTTAGAATTAAGTGAATTAAGTAAAGAATTTTCTCAAAATTTATTAGATGCAACAAATTCTTGGGAGATGATATGTGAAGAGGATGATGTTTTAGAATTACCATCAAGTGATTTAGAATCTGCTAAATTTATAGATGAAGAAGATAATAAAACTAAATATAAATTTACACTTCAAATGCCATCATATATCTCATATATAACTTATGGAAATAATCGTACTAAAAGAGAAGAGATATATAAAGCTTATTGCACAAGAGCACCTCAAAATGGAAAATTGATAGAAAAGATACTTAAACTTAAAAATGAAATGGTAAATATATTAGGTTTTGATAATTATAGTAAATATTCAATTGCAACTAAAATGGTAAATAGTGAAGATGAAGTATTAGATTTTTTATATAAGATAGCTAAAATTAGCAAAAATAGTGCAAAAGAAGAGATTCAAGAGGTTCAAAATTTAGCTAGTCAACTTGATAACATAGATAAATTGGATAGTTTTGATTTAGCATATTATAGTGAAAAATTAAAAACAAAAACATATAGTATTGATGAAGAGTACTATAAACCTTATTTTGAACAAAATTCAACAGTAAAAGGATTGTTTGAGTTTTTATATAATTTATTTGGTATAAAATTTGTACAAATTGAGGAAAATAGTTGGGAAGAAAAAGTGAAAGTTTATCACTTAGAAAGAAATAATATTATTATTGGTAAGATTTATCTTGATCTGGAGGCTAGAAAAGAGAAAAGAGGTGGTGCATGGATGCATAATTGGCATAATAATTATGATATTGGAAATGTTCAACAACTACCTACAGCTTTTGTTGTTTGTAACTTTTCCACTTCTACAAGTGAATTACCATCATTATTAAGACATAGTGATGTTGTAACATTATTTCATGAGATGGGTCATGCCATACATCATCTTTTTTCAACTGTAAAAGAACCATTAGTAAGTGGTATAAATGGAGTTGCTTGGGATACTGTTGAATTTCCCTCTCAATTTTTGGAATATTTCTCTTATGAAAAAGAGGTACTAAAAATATTTGCTAAACATTATAAAACAAAAGAGATTTTAGGTGATGAGGCAATAGATAAACTAATAAAAGCAAGAAATTTTCAATCAGCACTTACTACAATACGACAAATTGAATTTGCTTTATTTGATTTTAAATTATATCAAAATTTGACAGATGAAGAGGGTGTTCAAAAACTTTTAGATAGTGTACGAGAAGAGGTGTCTGTAATAATACCACCTAAATATAATAAATTTCAAAATGGTTTTGCTCATATATTTTCAGGTGGATATAGTGCAGGGTATTATAGCTATAAATGGGCGGAAGTTCTTAGTGCAGATGCTTTTTATCTATTTAAAGAAAAAGGTATTTTTAATAAAGAATTAGCAATAAAATATAGAGATATTATCCTTGGAAAAGGTGGAAGTGTTGATATGAATCAATTGTTTTTTGATTTTGCATCAAGGGAAGCTAGTATAGAATCTTTACTTAAAATTGATGGAATTATCAGTTAAAATTAGATAAAATCAACAAATAATATATTAAGGAATTTTAAAATGACAAATACACAAACAATAGAAAAATTAAATGAAGGATTAATCCAATTAATTGAAGCATATGAGATATTACAAGAGAAAAATACTAAATTGGAAGAAGAGACTAATTCAATTAAGGCACAAAATGTAGACTTGGAATATAAGTTATCAGATTTTAGTAATAATAATGATGCTCAAACATCTAAAATGGATGGTATGCTAAGTAAAATTCAAACATTGTTAAAACCATCTTTTACAGCTCCTATTGTTGAGGAAGTTGCTGAAGAGGTAGTTGCTGAAGAGGAAACTTTTGATTTAGATATATCAGTTGAACAGAGTGAATCTATTTTAGATATAAAATTAGATAATGATACTGATTCTAATAGTATAAAAGATGATTTTAATCAAGAATCCACAAATAAAATTGATTTAGGTAGAATGGAATCACTTTTAAATGGATTAAATAATAGATAATTATATTGACTTATTTAGTAGATAATGGCAGATTATTATCCACTTTTAACGTAAATCATTTTGATTTATTACATGATGCTATATCTTGTGTAGCACCTTCTATGTGTGAATATTATCTAAATGATTTAATAATATCAAGTATAGATACATATTTAAATAAAAATAATATAGAGCAGTCGATAAATATTGATTTATATAATATTCATATTGACTATGATTCAAATATCTATATAGAATCATTAAATAGTGATGATACTCAAACAGAATCGTTATGGTAATGAGGTAAATAATGGATAAAGATATGATTTATGAATATATTGTTATTGGAGCAGGTATAAGTGGTTGTAGTGTTGTAAATAAGCTACAAAAAACATCTTCTTCAATATTGTTAATAGATAAGCTTAGTGATGTAGGTTCTGGTGCTAGTGGAGCAGCTGGAGCTTTTTTATCTCCTCTTTTAGGAAAACCAAATAAATTTAAAGATTTAATATCAGAGGCTTTAAGATACTCTACAAATTTTTACAAACAAAATATACCAGATTTTATAGATAATTGTGGAACAACAAGAATACCAAAAAATCAAAATGATATTAAAAAATTTGAAAGTTATATCCCTTTTATAGATTTTGATTTTACAAAAGATGATAAAGGATATTTTTTCCCACTTGCTAGTGTTGTAGATAGTTATAGTATTTGTAAAGAGTTGTCAAAAGATACAGAGAAACTTTTAAATTATGAAGTAAAGAATATAGAATATAAAGATGATATTTGGATACTGGATAATCAATACAAAACAAAAAATCTTATTTTAACTACTGGATACAGTATAACACTTATCGATGAATTTTACTTTAACATAAGGGCTGTGTGGGGACAAAGAATAGTGATAGAAACTTCTACTTGTATAACACATAACTATCATAAAGAGTGTTCACTTTCAAGAACTATACAAAAAGATAATAATACTTACATATCATCAATAGGGGCTACTCATCATAGATTTGTAGAGGTTAAAAAGACTAATAATACTGATACACAATCTTTATTGGATAGGGCAAATGATATATTGCAGTTAAAAGATGTAAAAGTTATAAAAGAGATTGGTGGTGCAAGAGCATCAAGTGTTGATTATTTTCCTATGGTTGGAGAACTAATTGATTCTCAAAAAACAATAGCAGAATTTCCTTATCTTAAAAATGGCACAAATGTTAAAAGTGAAAGATTTACACGATATAAGAATTTATTTGTTTTAAATGGTGTTGGTGGTAGAGGATTTGTATTAGCACCATATCTTGCTAAAATATTAGTAGAATCAATAGTAGATAAAAAAGTTATAGATGAAGATATAAAAATAGATAGATTGTTTAAAAGGGAAGTTAAGAGGTTAAAATAAGCTAATGGTAGCTTATTTTACTATTGAATAGTTATCCATAATATTTTCAATTTTTTTCATATTTTCAATACTAGGTGCTACTAAAGGTAGTCTATATTCTAATGTTTCAGTAAGTCCTGCAATATACATTGCTGCTTTGATTGGGATAGGATTACTTTCGCAAAATAAAACTTGATTTATAGGGTATAATTTATTATTTAAATCTAAAGCAGTTTTAAAGTCACCTTTTAATGCACTGTGTACTAATTGTGATTTCATATCTGGTAATAAATTTGATGTTACAGAAGTTATACCTGCTCCACCATTGGCAATCATTGCAAAATCAATAGCATCATCTCCACTAAGAACTTTTAAGTCAGGTCTTTGAGAAAGTAGTTCTGTCGCTCTTTCTAGGCTTCCTGTAGCTTCTTTAACTCCATATATATTAGAGCAGTCATCAAAAAGTCTAATAACCGTAGATGCTAAAATATCAACACCAGTTCTCCCTGGAACATTATAAAGCATAAAACCTAAATCAGGAACGGCATTTGCAATTGTTTTATAGTGTTGGTATAAACCCTCTTGTGATGGTTTATTGTAATAAGGAGATACAGAAAATATTGCATCAACTCCACATTTTTGAGCATGTTTTGCAATCTCAACTGCTTCTTGTGTAGAATTTGAACCTGCACCTGCAAGAACTTTTGCATTTGTATTTTTACAAACTTCAACTGCAATCTCTATACATCTTTTATGTTCATCATGACTAAGTGTTGCACTTTCTCCAGTTGTCCCTACTGGACATATGGCATCTATTCCATTGTCTATTTGTCTTTGAATAAGTTTAGCATATGTTTGCTCATCTAATTTACCATTCCTAAATGGTGTAATAATAGCTGTTGTAGCTCCTGTAACTATAGTCATATTTCATCTTCCTTAATCTTAATAATCCCATTTTACCATTTTTTTACTTAACATATTTGAATTAATAGAATTAAGATAAATAATTGTATGATTCTTTTAATTATTTATGTTATACTAGTTTTTATAGTGATTTAAGTTATATTTATTATAATTTATACTAATATAATAATAAAATTTAGAAGGAAATAATATCGAAGCGATAAATATATTATCAATTATTACAATTGCATTTTTAGGATCATTTGGTCACTGTATAGGTATGTGTGGTGGCATCATAATAGCTTATAGTAGTACAAAGATTGAAGATGATTGGATAAAATCTAAGCAAGCTGTTGCTCATCTTTTATACTCTTTAGGGAGAGTTTTAACTTATATGGTACTTGGAGCTATGTTTGGATTTTTAGGTGGGGTTGCTATGTTTAATAACTTAGCCAATGGATCACTATTAATTATTGCAGGAATTTTTATGATTCTTACTGGATTGTCATTATCTGGAAAAATTAAATTTTTAACAATTATTGAACACTCTATGTCTAGTAGTTCTTGGTATAGAAAATTATTTAGAGAACTTCTACAAACAAAAACTTTATTTAGTTTTTTTGTATTAGGGATGTTAAATGGATTGTTACCTTGTGGTTTAGTTTACTTTTTTGCTGTTACATCTGCTAGTACAGGTAGTGCTTTTTATGGTGCTTTTGTTATGTTGTTGTTTGGGCTTAGTACTATACCTGCACTATTTAGTTTAGGGTTTTTTGTAGGACTTTATAAAAATAGTACTTTTAGAAATATGATGATAAGAATTGCGTCTATTAGTGTTATTCTTTTTGGAATATATACTTTAAATCAAGGGTATGAATATATAAAATATCCTGAAAAATCAATACACCAATGTTGTGAATTTGATCCAGATGCTAAAGAGAAAGATTAATTCTTTCTCTTTACTAATCT
>DAOVXU010000074.1 GCA_030635995.1 Arcobacter sp.
AACAATGTCTTGTGTAATGTTTAGAGCAAATGCTCAATATCTAAAATTTAGACTTCAAGTTGGTATAAAAATAGTAATTACAGGAAATATAACTGTATATTCTCCTCGTGGTACATATCAACTTCTATGTAATAAAATAGAACCAAGTGGTGTTGGAGCTTTAGCTTTAGCATATGAACAACTAAAAACAAAACTTCAAATAAAAGGTTATTTTGATAAATCTATAAAAAAATCTCTACCACTATATCCAGATACAATTTATGTAGTTACATCAAATACAGGTGCAGCTATTGAAGATATGAAAAAGATTTTAGCCCATCGTTATCCTTTAGCTAAAATGATTTTACTTCCAACTTTAGTTCAAGGGGTAGGAGCAAAAGAAAATATAGTAAAAAATATTAAAAAAGCTGATACTCTTTCAATTCAAAATTCAAAATTAAACATTCAAAATTTATTAATAGTTGGGCGAGGGGGAGGAAGTATAGAAGATCTTTGGGCATTCAATGAAGAGATAGTTGCTGATGCAATTTTTAATGCAACAGTACCAATTATTAGTGCAGTTGGTCATGAAAATGATTTTATTATATCTGATTTAGTAGCTGATATAAGAGCTAGCACACCATCAAATGCAATTGAAATATCCACTCCAAATATCAATGATTTACGACAATTAAACGATAATTTAATTGATAATTTCAATAATAGATATAAAATAATACTTTCAAATAAAACTAAAGAATTGGAATATATAAAAAGTTCATTTAATCAACACTCTTTAAAAAATAGATTTGACTTTATACAAACAACAATAGAACAACTAAGATCAAATTTCAATCAAATACTAAAATCTAAAATAACACTAAGTAAAGATAAAGTATTACTACTAAAAAATAACTTTTTACAAAATAATCCTAATAAAAGATCTAAAATAGGTTTAGTTCAGGTTACAAAAGAAAATAAACTCTTTGATATAAATAAAAGTCAAATCAATGAACTCATTAATTTAGAAACACCTTCATATAAATTTAAATGTAAAATTATTGAAAAACAAAAATTACATTAAGTATATTATAGATATAATGTTTAATATAAATTTTATAAAAGGAGTGAAGTATGGCAGTTGAAAAACAAGAGATAAATAGTACAAATCCTAATGAATATATGACATTCATCTTAGGTCAAATGAAATATGCTATAGAACTACCAAAAATTAGAGAAATTTTAACTTATCCCGAGATTATAACTGCTTTACCTAACACTACTGATTGGGTAAAAGGTCTTATAAATTTAAGAGGAGAAGTTGTTCCTATTTTAGATATAAGAATTAAATTTAATACAGGTGAAATTATATATGATGAAAATACAGCTGTAATAGCTGTTATTACAGAAGATAATAGAATGATTGGTATAGTTGTAGATAAAGTTGATGATGTACAAAAGATTGATATCACATATTTATCTCCTGTGTCAGATATGGGTTCCGCAATTCCATCTAAATATTTAAAAGGTTTTGTAAGACTTGAAGATAATGAGATGTTAGTGTTAATGGATATAGAAACTGTAGTTCATAAAGATGAACTAGCAAAATTATAAAAAGGTAATATAGATGCAAGCAAAAATTGCAAAACTTAAAGAGATAAAAATATTATTTGTTGAAGATGAAGTAGATTTAATAACAATTATTAGTGATACACTATCTAAACTTGGTGCTAATTTTGTAACAGCTCACAACGGTGAAGAGGGATTGGAAGCATTAGCACAAAATGATGACATACAATTAGTGGTAACGGATATAAATATGCCTGTTATGAATGGTATTGAGATGATTAGACAAATTAGAGAAAGTGGTTCTGATATCCCTTGTATCATTATGTCAGCCCATACTGAGCCAGAATATCTTAAAAGTGCAGATGAATTAAATGTAACAGATTACATTTTAAAACCATTTGACTTTATAAAATTCATTAATCTTATTGGTGATTTAAAAATATAACTTATCTTTTAAAATAGATTAACAGCTAAAATGCTGTTAATCTATTTGTATATATCCCCATTTGACTTACAGTTTCACTGATTAATTTATCTAAAAATTTTTCCATCTTATCTTTTTTATTCCAAACAGCTTTTTTAACTTTTGCCTCTTTAACCACTAATAATTTTGCATTGTTAATTGTAGTTACCTCATCTATTAAAAATACCTCTTTAGCCTGTATTGCTGTAAATATATGTGCATCTGCATAGTTCTCTTTATCTTCTATTTTAAGACCTCTTGCATTTGCAACATCTTGAACAAACATATCATAAGTGCTTTTTATCACTTTATTTAATTCAGCAGTTTCTTTATTAGTCCATTTTCTTGTAGGAGTTCCCGCCTCTTTATATGTTCCTATTTTGACTGTTTGTGTTTTTACACCAATTTTACTTAATAATTCTGAAGCATCAACACTTTGCATAATCACACCAATCGAACCTATCATACTTCCTGGATTTGCCAATATTTTAGTTGCCCATATCGAAGAATAGTAACTTCCACTTGCCATAATACCACTAGCATATGCAATTACTGGTTTTATCTTATTTAATTCTTTTATTGCATAAGCAATCTCAACAGAAGGTGCAACTGCTCCTCCAGGAGAATTAACTACTAAAAGCACCCCTTTTATATTATCTGAAATTTTAGCTTTTTCAATCTCTTCTAAAACTACAGTTGGATTCATAATAGCACCTGTAAGATTTATCTGCTGAAGATTTGGTTGTTCTATAGATGTTTTATCTGAATTATTATAAATAAAAAATAGTAAAAGCACTAATAGCGTAGCTTTAAAATGATTTTGTATAAAACTAATTGGTGCTGTTATTGGAAGAAATACTATCCTAAGAAAGTTCATTTTTACCCTTTATATATGTTCTATCTACTTGTGTTGTATGAAGAATTATTGCTGTTGCTAAATCTTCTAAGTTATTTATTTTATCAGGTAAAATAAAACTAATGAGATCTGAATCTTTCCCTTTTTCTAAAACACCTTTTTCTAGTCCTAAAGCTTTTGCACCACCTACTGTAGCAGCAAGTAATAATCGTCTTGCTAAAATATTTGTATCAAAATTTGTATGGATAAAAAAAGCACTTTTAAGTTCATCAAACATATTTAATGTAGTATTTGAACTAAGTCCATCTGTTCCCATGGCAAGTGGAATATCCTCAATATAACTTAAATTTAAAGCAACATTACTTAAAAGTCTATTTGAATTTGGACAATGTATAATAGATGCTCCCAACTCTTTTATTTGAGCTAATTCTTTTTTATTCGCTTGAACACAATGTGTAAAACTTAAATGTTTAATATTTTTAAATTGATATAAAAATTCACTAGGTTTTGTAAAAGATTCATGTTGATCTAACATATCTTTAAAAAAGTATTCAAACTCTCCACTAGAATAATTTAACCAATCATTTTCAGCAACACTCTCTTGAAAATGAGTAGATACTACCATATCTCTTTGCTTTGCTATTTTTAAAACTTCTCTTATTAAAAATGGATGAGTAGAATATGGAGAATGTATAGCAATGGCAGGTATAAAATTATCTTTTTTATTTTTAATAGCCATTTTTAATTTTTCTTGAAAATCTAAAAATAATGTATCTATCATCTCTTGTTTACTACCTAAAACTTCTGTAAAATATACGACATTTAGAGGTGACTTTACACAAGAATTCATATCAAAACTATATGAACTAATAGCACCTATTGTTGTTGTACCATTTTTTATCATTTTAGATAACTCTTCATCTATAAGTTTTTCTGTCGCTTTTTCTATCAATGTTTCTCTATGCTCAATTACGCTAAAAAGCCATTTTACAAAGTTTCCATAACTAAGCGTAGTTTTATTCCCACTAAATTCAAGATGAACATGTGTATTAATCAAGCCTGGCATTAAAACAGAATTATTTCCTAAATACTCAACTTCTTGATTTGGATATTTTATTTTAAAATCTTCTATTGAACTAACCAATACTATTTTTTCATCAAAAACTACAACACCATCTTCTATTATTGTAAAATTATTATCACAAGTCAAAACCCAATTTGCATGTAAAAATTCCATTATCTTCCTTCTATATTTATATATTAATTTCTATTATAGCAAACAACTCTAAAATTCCATACCAAGAGTTAAAGTAATTTTATAATCATCTTTTAAGGAGTCATTTTCTATATATTTTATTGTAGTTGGTATTGGTAATTTATGAAAATATAATAAATCAAATTTAATACCTGCAATACTCTCTTTGATTGTAAACTCTTTAATTGTTTCCACTTCATAATGGTTATACTTTATAAATAAAGATTCTTTTCGTAATGATAAAGGAAATTTAGAAAAATAATAATTTATATGAAATGTTTTAGCAAATCCTATTGAAAATTTATCTATATTTTTTACATAAAAACCTTTATCAATCCCCTCTATAAATATATTTGTATCATCTAATTGCTCCTCTATTAAATCATCAACTACCTCTATACCTCTTTGCTCTGTTAAAATATTAACTGAACTATTTAATAATTTTACTTGCATATTTATATAAAATTCATTTGATATATGTTTTGAAGCTTTATACTCAATACCTAATACACTATCTCCCCTATCATATTTTAATACACCCTTAGCATCACTTAACAGATACTCATAATCTGCTAAAATAAAATTCTCTTTATATATATGATTTAAAGATACTGATGTTGGATTTTTATCTTTATTTTTATCATCAAAATATTGTTTTATACTTATCTTTAAAAGTTCCCTACCTCTTTTTATCAATGGTCCATAAACTTCAATATTTAATCCATATCCTCTTTTATTTATATACTTTATATCCCTATCTACATTATACATATTTATAGAAAATGGAATATATCTTTCATTTATATAATTCACACCTGCTAATTTTTTATCAAAATCTTTATATGTATAAATATTTAACATATTAAACATAATAGGGTCCATAAACATAGCATTGAACATATAAGTAGTAGAACCATTTACTGAATCATACACATAAGATGGATAAAGAAGTGAAAATTCTAATTGAGATAGTTCATTATATTCTTTTGTTTTTAAATCTATCTCATCTATATCTTTTGAAAAGTTAAATTTGTTTTTTAATTGTAAATTTTTAACTATAGAAATTGATGTTTGAATATTTTTATCAATATTAATATCTTGAATATTATAACCATCTGATGTTACACTTACTATTAAAATATTATTTGCATCCATAATTTTTGCATTTATAATATTATCACTATCATTTAATAATATCAATTTATCATTACTATATTTATATAAACCACTCCCATTTTTTGTGTTTGATATAAAATATATTTCACCATCTTTTATATCTACTATTTTTGAGTAATATCCTTTAAATTGATAAATTCTATTTTTATTTTTATAAAGCTCCCTTTGCTCTCCATTTTGTTTAAAATAATATATACTCCCCTCATTATCAAACAATGCACTTGAAGAGATTTTAGAATAAAAATTATCATCTATATATAATTTTGTAGTTAAAAAAGAGTTATTTATATCGATATAAGCTATTTTCTTTTTATAAATATCTTGTATAGATTTTCCAATTGTTGAATTCATAATATTATTATCTTCATCAAATAATCCATTTTTATAAAGTTTAGAGGAGATAAAATCACTACTTGATGAATAGAATTTATCTTTGATTTTAAAAACTTTTCCATTTGGTAAAGTTGTATCTATTTGAGTTGTAGTTTTTGTTTTTATATCATATATATTTAATAATTTTTTAGTTTTTAAATCACTTGTAATAAAATATATTTTATTATCAATTTTTGATAGATATATCTCATCTTTAGATGATATGGTATTTTCAATCCTTCTAACCTCTTGATATCCATTATATTCTTTTTTTGTATATTCTACAAAATTTAAAATCGTCTGCTCAAAGCCTACTCCAAAGTGATTTTTAAATGTTTTATCTAAAATAAATGGATTTATAGAATGAATTGATTGTGCATAAAAAAATTGATTTACTTTATCAACTCCATATTTAAAAGCCAAATACTGCATATAAAATCCACCAACTACATATTTCTCTTGTGTATATGGAAAAGACAAGTGGTCATTTATAAAACTATTTGGTGTAATTTTTCCATTAAAAACTAAAGAATTTTTCAGAGCATTTAATCGTCCACTATAAAGTCGTCCACCATTTTTATATAAGGTTTCATTTAATACAGCATCTCCCTCTAAAAGTGCTGTAGGGAGAAAAATATTTGGCAATGTAAAAAATGGAGCAACAGCCCATATTGGCATATAATTATTACCAAGATATTTATGTAATGTTTGTGATATTTTAGATTTTTTAGCATTTGTTTGATAGTTATGTATCATCTCATGCGTAAAAAGTGTAATCAACCAAGAGGAGTTAGAAAAATAATCATTCTTATCCCCTCCCCCATTATAATAAACATCCATATTAAAAGGTACTTGTGTAGAAAAAGCATTTGGTATTTGAATATTATTTGAAATAAGGACAATTTTCAATGGCTCATCAAAAGTAAAACCAAAACTTTTATCATTTTGTTCTAAAAATTCCTTAATATTTTTCTTAATAAACTTAGCTTCATTTTCATAATCACTTGTATAGATTATACTAAATTTTTTATCTTGATAAATTTTATACTTATCATCACTACTAATGCTTAATGCAAATATTTGTACACTTAAAATTAATATTAAAAATGATATTTTCAACATACCTTATTATCCTTTTATTATTGTTTTGATATTATACTAAAATTACATTAATTATTAAAGGAAAAAAATGAAAATAGCAGTAATACAAGGACCAAATTTAAATATGTTAGGTGCAAGAGAGCAACATATCTATGGACCAATGACATTAGATCAAATTCATGAACAAATGACAGGGAGTGCATCTCAAAATGGTATAGAGTTAGAATTTTTTCAATCAAACCTAGAGGGTGAAATAGTAGATAGAATTCAAGAATGTATGGGTACAATTGATGCAATTCTAATCAATCCAGCTGCATATTCTCATACAAGTATTGCTATTACAGATGCTTTAAATGCTGTATCTTTGCCAGTGGTTGAAGTACATATTTCTAATATTTATAAAAGAGAAGAGTTTAGACAAAAATCTATTACAGCTAGTGCATCTACCGGTGTTATTACAGGTTTTGGTCCATTTGGTTACCATATGGGACTTATCGCTTTAACACAAATTTTAAATGAATTACAATCTTCTAAAGCTGCTAAAGAGGTACAAGCTAAAGCAGAATAATCATATTTCATATGACAATAGTATTAGCTTCATCAAATCAAGGGAAAATAAAAGAGTTTAAAAAACTTCTTCCATCCTTTGAGATAAAAACCTTTAAAGAGATACTTGGTGATATAGAGATTATTGAAGATCAAGATAGCTTTAAAGGTAATGCTATAAAAAAAGCACAAACTATATATGAGGAACTAAAACTAAAATATCCAAAAACTATTAAAAAAATTTTAGTAATTGCAGATGATAGTGGTATAAGTGTAGGTGCATTAAACAACGAGCCAAATATATATAGTGCTAGATATGCCGGACCTAATGCGACAGATCAACAAAATAATGAAAAGCTAATATCAAAACTAAAAGAAAAAAATATTAAAAAAACAAATGCCCACTACACAGCTTGTATAGCAATAGCATATAAAAATGAAATATACACAACTCATGGTTGGATGTAT
>DAOVXU010000220.1 GCA_030635995.1 Arcobacter sp.
TAGTTATTATTATAAAAAATGCTATTAATAAAACTGCAGGTATATATCTTTTTGTAAGTGATAAATTAAACATATTTGAATCTATTCCTCTATATTATTTTAAAGGATTGTATCATATGAAATATAAATAAATTATATAAATATTAGTAATTATTACTACTATTTAATTATAATTACATATTACTACACTATGTATTAAAAGTAAAATATTTAAGTAAACAATATCTAAGTATAAATTAGATAGACTCATTTTTATGTTAGATGTAAAAGCAAAAAAGAAATTTGGACAAAACTTTCTAAAAGATGAAAGTGTATTAATAAAGATCATCGAATCGATGCCCAAGAATAAAAATCACTTAGTTGAGATTGGGCCTGGCTTAGGTGATTTGACAAAGAAACTTGTCAAGTACAAAGATGTAACTGCATATGAGGTGGATAGAGATTTATATGCTATCCTTAGAGTGGAGTTTGCGAAAGAATTAGAGACTGAAAAATTTGATTTAATCCTTACTGATGTTCTAAAAGTATGGGAGAATGGTTCTTCACTATATAAAAGTAGGTATGATTTGGTAGCAAATCTCCCTTATTATATAGCGACAAATATTATATTAAAAGCATTTGATGATGTGAATTGTGAGCATATCATTGTGATGGTTCAAAAAGAGGTCGCAGATAAATTTGTAGCCTCAGTTGGCGATAAAGAGTTTTCATCGCTGGGTGTTATATCAGAGCTACTTTGTGTAGAAACAAAAGTTCTGATAAAAGTTCCACCAGAAAGTTTTAGTCCACCTCCAAAGGTGGATTCATCAGTGATATATCTTCAAAAAGATATGACAAAATCTATTGATGATAAATTTAAAGCTTTTCTAAAAGTGGTATTTACCCAGCCAAGAAAAACACTAGTACGAAACTTATCTGCAAGATATGAAAAGTCAATCGTAGTAGAACTCTTTAAAGAACTTAATATAAAAGAACTTGCCCGTCCTCATGAAGTGAGTGCATCTTTGTATAGCCAAATATATAATAAATTAACAAAATAATTTTTTTATATATTTCAAGTATCATAAATGTGGTACTTAATATAAATATAAAGAGGTAAAATGGAAACTATACAAGAGAGTAGTCCTGTATCAACACCAGTTGAAAAAACAGAAACTAATAATGCTGAACAAGTCAAAAATACTAATACTACTGCTAATAATAATCAACAATCTTCTGGTGATAAACCAAGAGGTAAAACTGTACCAACTAAGAAAAAACCACCGTTAAGTGGAAATGGTTGGACTAATGATACAAAAAAATCATTTGAGATAAATGAAAAAATTCATAGAGATAGACTTAATCCACACAATAAACTTAATCTAAAAGATAATCCATCGGTTAAAATCACACCTCTTGGAGGATTGGGTGAAATTGGCGGGAATATGATGGTTATTGAAACTGATAAAAGTGCAATAATTATTGATGTAGGGATGAGTTTCCCTGATGAGTCTATGCATGGTGTTGATATTCTTATCCCTGATTTTACATATTTAAGACAAATTAGAAGTAAAATTGCTGGTATTTGTATCACGCATGCTCATGAAGATCATATTGGAGCAATGCCTTATTTCTTTAAAGAGATTCAAGTTCCTGTTTATGGTTCACCACTTCCTTTAGAGATGATTGGTTCAAAATTTGATGAACATAAGATGAAACATCATAGAAGTTATTTTAGAGCTGTCCAAAAAAGAAAACCTATTAAAATAGGTGACTTTGAAGTTGAGTGGATGCATATAACTCACTCTATTATTGATTGTTCATCTTTAGCTATTACATGTGCTGCTGGAACTCTTATCCATACTGGAGATTTTAAAATAGATCATACTCCAATGGATGGTTATCCTACAGATTTTCATAGATTTGCACATTATGGTGAAAAAGGTGTTTTAGCACTTTTAAGTGATAGTACAAACTCTCATGGTGCAGGATTTACAAAAACTGAAAAAACAGTTGGTCCTACATTTGATAGAATTTTTGCTAAAGCAAAAGGTAGAATTCTTATGTCTACATTCTCTTCAAATCTTCATAGAGTAATGCAAGCTATGGATAGAGGTATAGCTCAAGGTAGAAAGATTTGTGTTATAGGTAGATCTATGGAAAAAAATATTGATGTAGCAATTAATATGGGATATTTAAAATATAACAAATCAGACTTTATCGATGCACATGAAGTAAATAAGCATCCAGATAATAAAGTTCTAATAGTTACAACAGGTTCTCAAGGTGAACCAATGTCAGCACTTTATAGAATGTCAATTCATGAGCATAGACATATTAAAATCAAGCCAGAAGATACAATTGTACTTTCAGCTAAAGCAATTCCAGGAAATGAAGGAAGTGTAAGTGGAATTATCAATCAACTTTTAAAAGCTGGAGCAGAAGTAGCGTATCAAAACTATACAGATATACATGTATCTGGACATGCTTCACAAGAGGAACAAAAACTTATTTTAAGACTTTGTAAGCCTAAATTCTTTTTACCAATTCATGGAGAATATAATCATGTTATAAAACATAGCCAAACAGGTATTGACTGTGGTGTTTTAGAAAGAAATGTACATATTTTAAGTGATGGTGAGCAAGTAGAGATCACACCAAAATTTATGAAAAAAGTTAAAA
>DAOVXU010000257.1 GCA_030635995.1 Arcobacter sp.
CAATAAAAGCAGAGCCTATTCAAAATGGTAGAGGTGGTGGTCAAAGACGAGGTGGTCAAGGACAAAGAGGAGGAAACTCTCAAGGGAGAAATTCTTCAAATTCTAGAAATGGAAACGGTCAAAATAGTAGAAATAATGACCAAAGATCAAACTCAAGAAACAAACCAAAAGGTGATGTTTCAAGAGGAAATGCTTCAAGAAATAGTAGGCAAGGTAGAGAGAGTCATAGATAAAAGGTTTATCCTTTTATCCCATCAGCTCGTGGGCTAATTAAAAATTTATAAAATACTTTCATATAAAGTATAAATGGTATTGTCCAAATTATTGCAGACCATAGATACAATTGACTTGAATACTCTTCATAAAATGGAATTAATCCCCTCATAAGAGTTGCTACTATTAGTAAAATAATCATAAGATGTGTATAGATATTCGATGTAAGATTTCGCCCTGTATGTATCCAACCAATCGTGATTAATACTAATAGATAAGCTAAACTCATACCTCCTGTCGTTATAAAATGTCTAAAATGATTTATTCCGTAAATATCATCATTTAATATATCCCAACCAATTAGTGCATAACCAACTGCTAACATTATAAAAATTGAAGCATAATACCAAACGAATGGTTGATTTAAAATATTTTTATCTTCTAAGATATAATCAGCTGTAATAGCTAAAATAGAGGCTCCACAAGCCAATCCTATCCAACCTAAAGCTGTATTTGTAGGATATAAAAATTCTACTATTGTAAAGATTAATACAGAAAAAACTGCAAGATTTGTTAAAGGTGGTCGAGCTATATAAATATCATCAATCTCTTTATCTTCCATAAGCTCATTAACTGATTCCATATTTACTCTTCTCATAGCTAGTAAAATTAAAACAACCATAAACCCAAGTGCTACTTTAAGTATAGTTATCCCATCAGTTACGGCATAGCCTAATTTTGAAGCGAAAAACCAAACTTCAATAGCAAAAATAGCGACAAGAACATATCCTAAGCTAGCGTGTCTTTGTAACTTATCAAGCACTACATCTTTTGCGAACCAAATAAGCCAAGCTAACATAGCAAGATTTAAAATAGCAGTTAGCCAAATACCTGTAAAGTCAATAGTCCAAAAACTTATCCGTCCAAGTACCCATAAAGCCATAATATTATAAAGTCGTTTTCCTATAAAAGGTATCATCCCTGGAAAAAGTTCAGGTAATCCAGTAGTTAAAAATGCCAAAACACCTGCTGTAAGTATTCCAAATAGCATCTCATATATATGCCAAGTAAGTGTATCGTTCATAAAAGGTATACTTATAATTCAACTCCAAACTAAACCCCATAAAATCATAGATATAACCATATATGGTGCAAGTAGTAAAAATACAGGACGAAATCCATAAGCTAAATATTGAGGTACATTTTTCTCATCTGGATAATACAGATAATGATTATTTGCGTGATTGCTATTTTCTCTATTGTCTTCCATTATTTTGCTCCCATTAATTGTAGTTCAAATGTATTTATAATAATCTCATCTTGTAAAATTTTTGCAGTCTCTTCATATACAAATTTATCATCTCTTTGTTTTTGAGGTAAAATATAATCAAACTCTTTTACAATATGACCTGGATCAGCTTCAAGTAAAAGTATCTTATCACTAAGACGAATCGCTTCCATAATATCGTGAGTTATAAACAATATAGTTATCTCTTTTTTGTCAATCATATCTATTAAAATAGTTTGCAACTCTTGTTTTAGTCCAATATCAAGTGCAGAAAATGGTTCATCAAGAAATAGTAAAGATGGTTTAACAACTAAAGCTCTAGCAAAACTTACTCGTTGTTTCATCCCACCACTTAAATCTTTAGGAAATTTATCAAAATCTTCCTCTTCTAAACCAAACTTCAAGGCTATATCTTCTGACATTTTAGTAGCTACATTTTTATCCCAACC
>DAOVXU010000233.1 GCA_030635995.1 Arcobacter sp.
AGTAGGTCTTCAATAGGAACACCAGCTACTGTTGTAAATTTAGGAAGAGGTACCATAGTATCTCCATGTCCTCCCATAACTGTAGCTCTAATTTGTCCTGCACCATATTCTAATTTTTCATATATAAAGTGAGCCATTCTAGCACTATCTAAAATTCCAGCCATACCAAGAACTCTCTCTCTTGGAAAACCCGTCTCTTTTAACATCACATATGTCATAACATCAAGTGGATTAGATACAACAATAACAATTGCATCAGGAGCATACTCTTTTATTTCACGCGCATAAGCTTTAACAATATCAGCATTTTTAATAAGCAGATCATCTCTATCCATACCAGGAGTTCTGGGAGCTCCTGCAGTTACAACGACAATATCACTATTAGCAATATCTTCTGGTTTTTGTGCTGCACGAACTACTGTATGTTGTCTAGCTGCATTTGCTGCTTGTGACATATCAAGTGCTTTACCTTTTGCTACATCAATATTTCTACCTCTAAGAACCACCTCATGACATGTTCCATTCATCGCTAATATAAATGCAACTGTTGAACCAAAATTACCAGTTCCTATTACGGTTACTTTTTTACCTTTTGACACATTATTCCTTTATGTTATAATTTTGTTAGTTTTAATTTTCTAAATATAAGTAAAGTTTAAAACTAAAATTAAAGCTACTCAATAACTCTTATTTTAATTTTAATTCAAAAAAAGTAACCAAAAGATACAAGATGTATCTTTCTTAAAAGGTTACTTTTATCTAAGCTATTAAATTATATATTATTAATAATATTATTTAATGTAGCAGATGGTCTCATAGCAGCTTCAGCTTTCGCTTCATCTGGATTATAATAACCACCAATATCTTGAGCTTTACCTTCAACAGCTAATAACTCAGCGATAATTGTATCTTCATTTTCAACTAATGCTTTTGCAACTGGTGCAAATTTAGCAGCTAATGCAGGTACTTCTGTTTGTTCAGCTAATGCTTGAGCCCAGTATTGAGCTACAAAGAAGTGAGAAGCTTTGTTATCTGGAGTGTTAACTTTTCTTCCTGGTGCTTTGTTATTATCTAAGTAACCGTTATTTGCAAAATCTAGTCCAGCTGTAACAGCTGCTAATTCAGCAGAAGATTCTTTTTTAGCGATAAATCTTAAAGACTCAGCAAGTGCTAAAAATTCACCAAGTGAATCCCATCTTAAGTGACCCTCAGCTAAGAATTGATCAACATGCTTAGGAGCAGATCCACCAGCACCAGTTTCATATAAACCACCGCCAGCTAATAATGGAACAATTGATAACATTTTTGCAGATGTTCCAAGCTCTAAAATAGGGTACATATCAGTAAGGTGATCTCTTAAAACATTTCCAGTTACGGCAATAGTATTTTTACCTTCTCTAACTCTAGCATTTGTAAATCTAGTTGCATCAGTAACTCTCATAGTTTGAATATCTAAACCATCAGTATCTAAATCTTTAAGGTATGTATTTACTTTTTTAATCATCTCAGCATCATGAGCTCTTGCTTCATCAAGCCAAAAAATAACAGGAACTTGTTCTATTTGTCCTCTTTCAACTGCAAGTCTAACCCAATCTTTAATTGGAATATCTTTAACTCTTGCAAGTCTCCAAATATCACCAGCTTCACAATCAAAACTCATAAGAACACCATCAGCTCCAGTTACAGTAACTGTACCAGCTTCTGCTAATTCAAAAGTTGTAGGGTGAGAACCATACTCTTCTGCTTTTTGAGCCATAAGACCAACATTAGCCATTGAACCCATTGTTGTTACATCATATTGACCATTTTTAACACAATCAGCTACCATCTCTTCGTGGAACATAGCATAAGTAGAATCAGGAACAACAGCAACACATTCTCTAGCATCACCATTTCTGTTCCATTGTTTACCACCTTCTCTTACAACTACTGGCATAGAAGCATCAATAATTACATCATTTGATGCATTAAAGTTTGTTGTTCCCTTATCAGAATCAACCATAGCGATTTCTGGATTATCAGATTCAACAACAGCTAAAAATGCAGCTAAAATAGCTTTTTCATCAGCATGACCAGCAATTTTTTGCTCGATATCAGAAATACCCATGTTAGCATTTACATTTAATGATGCAAATGTATCTTTAAATTCAGCAAATACTGGAGCAAAGAATACTTCTAAAGCATGACCAAACATAATTGGATCAGAGATTTTCATCATTGTGGCTTTTAAGTGAAGTGACCATAAAACACCATTTGCTTTTGCATCATCTATTGTTTTTTGGATAAATGTCTTAAGTTTAGCAACTGACATATATGTACCATCGATAATCTCTTTTTCAATTGTATCAATTGTTCCTAAAGTTTTACCATTTAATGCAATAGTCACTGTTTGAGCTTTTTCTAAAGTAACAGATTTCTCATTACCAAAAAAGTCACCATCACCATTCATAT
>DAOVXU010000121.1 GCA_030635995.1 Arcobacter sp.
TTTAATATTGTAGATTTACCACTTCCATTTGGTCCAACTATTGCTATAGTATCTTTTTGTAAGATTCTAGTTGTAAAGTCTTTTATAAGTGGTTTATCTCCAAGTGTTACATAAACATTATCAAGTTCAAATAACATCTTTTTTTTATTTTGAGTGTTGCCATTGTTAAATGATTTTTGTTCTCTTTGAATATCAAGTTCCATTCTAGCAATACGACCTGGATTTGATTTTACTTGCTCTTTTAGTTTAAAATAGTTATCTTTTCTTAAAACATTTCTTTTTCTTCTAGCACTTACACCGTGTTGCATCCAGTGTGATTCATCTCTTAGTTTTGATACTAAGTTACTATGTTCTTTTTGCATATTTAAAAGCATCTGTTGTTTTTGTGCTAAATAATCTTTATATCCACCACTATATTTTGTAAGTGTGCCATTTTCTATCTCAATAATATTTGTTGCAACATTATCTAAAAAATATCTATCGTGAGAGATAAATAGTAGAGTAAATTTTTCTTTTAATAGTATCTCTTCTAAAAACTCAACCATATAAACATCAAGATGATTTGTAGGCTCATCAAGAAGTAAAATATCTGGTTTTTTTAAAATAAGACCAGCTAGTCCTACCCTTCTTTGTTCTCCTCCACTTAATAGTGACACATCTTTAAATTCATACTGTTTTAATGAAAATTCTTCTAAAACTCTTTGTACTTTATTGTCCAAATCCCAAGCACTATGATGGTCTAGATATGTAATGAGATTTGCTTGTCTATTTAGTAGTGTTTCATTTTCATAATCAGTAGCAAGTAGTAGTGAAACCTCTTCATAATCTCTTTGGGCTTGTTTTAATTCTACAAGTTGTTCTTCAATAGCATCTCTTACAGTTAGTCCTGCTTTAAATTTTGGTTGTTGGTCTAGCATCTCTATTTTTAAAGATTTATCAATTGCAATTTCTCCTGAATCAACCTCAATTTGCTTTGTTATTACTTTCATAATAGTTGATTTACCTTGACCATTTTGACCAATGATAGCAACCCTTTGTTTCTCTTGTAAAGTAAAGTTTACATCTTTTAAAATTGTTTTTATATCGAATTGTTTGTTGATTTTTTGTAGGTCTATTAGTGCCATATTATTTTTAGAATTCCTATTGTAGTTTAACTGTGATTATACCTAAAAAATCCTTGTGGTATCAGCCAATTGAAGTTTGGATAAAAATTAAAAAGGCAACCTATTTTTAGTAGATTGCCTTTTTAATTAGAAATAGGTATATTTTAAACGTGATAATTTGGTGCTTCATTTGTGATAGTTACATCGTGCACATGAGACTCCTTAAGTCCTGCACTTGTGATCTCTACAAACTCTGCTGTTGCTTGGAAAGTTTCCATATCTTTACTTCCAAGATATCCCATTGAGCTTCTTAATCCACCAATAAATTGATGGATAATCTCTTTTAAGAAACCTTTATATGGAACCATACCTTCAATACCTTCAGGTACAAGTTTATCAGCAGCTGTTCCCTCTTGAAAATATCTATCAGTACTACCTTTTGTCATAGCTCCAATACTTCCCATACCCCTATATGATTTGAATTTTCTACCTTGACTTAAAATAACTTCACCTGGAGATTCTTCGGTACCTGCTAAAGCAGAACCCATCATAACACAACCAGCACCAACAGCAAGAGCTTTTGCTACATCACCAGAATATTTGATACCACCATCAGCTATAATAGGTACACCATATTTAGCACCCATTGCAGAACATTCATCAATAGCTGAAATTTGAGGTACTCCAACACCTGCAACAATTCTAGTAGTACAAATAGAACCTGGTCCAATACCAACTTTAACGGCATCTGCTCCACATTCAATTAACTCTTTTGTTGCTTCAGCAGTAGCTACATTTCCTGCAATTATTTGAATATCAAGTTCTTCTTTTATTTGTTTTACAGTATCTAAAATACCTTTAGAATGACCGTGTGCAGAATCTAAAACTAAAACATCACAACCAGCGTCAACTAAGGCTTTAGCACGATCAAGTTGTCCAACACCAATAGCAGCACCTACAAGAAGTCTACCTTGAGAATCTTTTGCCGCATCTGGATATTCAATTTTCTTTTTTATATCTTTTATAGTTATAAGACCTTTAAGTTTATTATTTTTATCAATAATAGGTAATTTTTCAATTTTATTTTTATGCATCTCTACAGAAGCTTCTTCTAAAGTTGTACCCTCTACACCTGTAATTAAAGGCATTTTAGTCATAACATCACCAGCTAATTGAGAAAAATCAGTAACAAATCTCATATCTCTATTTGTTAAAATTCCTAAAAGAGTATTATCTTTATCTATAACTGGAACACCTGAAATTCTATATTCACTCATAAGGTTTTCAGCATCTTGTAAAGTTTGAGTAGGGCTTACTGAAATAGGATCTGTAATCATACCACTTGTGCTTCTTTTTACTTTAAGAACTTGAGCTGCTTGAGTTTGTTCATCCATATTTTTATGAATAATCCCAATTCCACCAAGTCTAGCCATAGCAATAGCAGCTTGATATTCTGTTACTGTATCCATAGCAGCAGATACAAATGGTATATTTAAAGTAATATCTTTAGTAAGTTTAGAAACCAAAGAAACATCTCTTGGCAACACTTCACTTCTTGCAGGCACTAATAATACATCTTCAAATGTTAAAGCTCTTTTTCTAATTCTCATATAATTTTCCTATTTTTTATAATTTACTGATTGTTCAAGGCTCATTGCCCCATCAAATAATGTTTTTTCATCATATGCTTTACCAATTAGTTGTAAACCTATTGGCATATTATTTTTATCTTTTTCTACAGGAATTGAAATAGCAGGAAGTCCAGCAAGATTTACAGATATTGTATAAATATCACTTAAGTACATCTCTAAAGATGATTCAAACGCACCAAATTTTGGAGCAGTTGCGGGAGCTACAGGAGAAAGAATTAGATCTGCCTCTTCAAATATAGCGTTAAATTCATCTTTTATTAAGTGTCGTACTTTTTGTGCTTTTATATAATAAGCATCATAATAACCACTACTTAAAACAAATGTTCCAAGTAATATTCTTTTTTGAACCTCTTTACCAAATCCTGCAGATTTAGTTTTTAAATATGTATCTTTTAGGTTTGTAGCTTCAACTCTATTCCCATATCTAATTCCATCATATCTACTTAAGTTGGCACTAGCTTCTGCAGTTGCTACTACATAGTAAGAAGATATATGTTTTTTAGTATCCATCATATTTTTATGAATAATTGTATGTCCTGCATCTTTTAATTTTTCAATTGTATTTGCATAAGCTTTTTTTGTACAATCATCAGCTTCAGATATAAAGTTATCTATAACTGCAATCGTTAGTTTTTTATTTGCATCAAGTGAAGGTGCAATAGGTGTATAATCGATATTAGCAGATGTAGAATCTTTAGCATCATATCCAGAGATAATATCATATAAAATAGCGGCATCTTCAACATTTTGAGTGATAGGACCACATTGGTCAAGTGATGAACTATAAGCGATAATTCCATATCTGCTTACTCTTCCATATGTTGGTTTCATCCCAACAACACCACAATAAGCAGCAGGCTGACGGATACTTCCACCTGTATCAGTACCAAGTGCAGCAATAGCTTGACCAGATGCAACAGCAGCAGCCGAACCACCTGAACTTCCACCTGGAACTTTTTCATTATCAAGTGGATTTAAAGTTCTTCCATAACAAGAAGTTTCAGTAGAACTACCCATAGCAAATTCATCCATATTTGTATGACCAAATGCCCCAAGTCCAGCTTTATGTAGGTTCTGTACAACAGTAGCTGTATAAGGTGAGATGTAGTTTTTTAGGATATTACTACAAGCAGTTGTTTCCCAAGATGTAATATTAATATTTGATTTTACTGCGATTGGAATACTGTTATCTAAAGATAATTTTATATCTTCAGATTTGAATTGTTCAACATAACAACCTATATGTTTATCAGTTTTTATTTTATTTTCTAAGTCAGCTGTTAAGCTTTTAATCTCATCAGCATTTAAAGTAAGTGCTTCTTTTAGTGTTATCAATTTTATACCTCTAAAAATTATTTAAATTAGGGTAGAGTGTATCTAAGATATGCTTAAATTATGATATAATCATATTTAATTTTTTGGAGGCACTTATGAATAAATTAATAGTGATATATTTTTTAAGTGTGATATTAAATGGTGATGAGATAAGCCAATCTTTAGTGCAAAATGATTCTGAAAACTTTTTTATAACAAAGTATGAATATGGAAAAATGTTATATAAAAATCCAAGAGGAATCTCTTGTGAAAAATGTCATGGAACAGATGCAAAAGGTAAACTTATATCTAGATTTGTACATATAAGAAAAAAGATAAAATACAATTGTATAATTGAATCTGTAGATATTACAACTATAAATTATAATGATTTTATAATAAAATTAGATTCAACAAAAAAAATAAAAAAAATAGAGTTTGATAAAACTCAAGTATGTGACAAGTTAGTATATGGAAATACTATGCCAAAATACTTTCTAATTAAAAGTGAGATGGATTCAATATATTATTATATTACACATATAGGGGAAAATAATGAATAGATCTTATTTGATGGTTGCAGGAGATAAACAAAAACATCTTAATAAATTAAAAACATTAAATTGTGATATTGCAATGGTAAATTTAGAAGATGGTGTATTTGATAAAAAGTATGCTAGAGAATTAGTTTTTAAAACATTATTAAATACAAATAATAAAAATGTTGTAGTTAGGGTAAATTCTTTAGATGAATGTGCTAAAGAGGATATTGAAGCTATAAATAAAATAAAACCATTTGCTATAAGAGTCCCTAAAATAAAAACAATCAAAGATGTGAAGGATGCTTTAGAATTAATTGATGAGGATATTGAACTACATCTATCAATTGAAACAAAAGATGCTTTTAATAATCTTATAAATTTAAAGATAGATAAAAGAGTTACAACAGTATATTTAGGAATATTAGATCTCCTTGAATCTTTAGAACTTCCTCAAAGTTTAGTAAAATTAAATAATCCAACAATAGATTATATTTTAAGTAAATTTTTAATTGATAGTAAAATTGCAGGATTTAAAGCTGTATCATTTGTGTATCAAGATTATAAAAATACTCAAGAGTTTAGATTGTGGTGTGAAAAAGAGAAATTGATGGGATTTAATTCAAAAGCTTGTATAAGTCCCACTCAAGTTGATATTGTAAATGAGATATATAGCATAGATAATAATGAATTTGAAAAAGCAGAATATATTGTTAATATATTTGAAAAAAATCAAAAACTTGGTATTACTGGATTTAGTGATGAGAGATATGGTTTTATTGATGAACCAATTTATAAAGATGCTCTGTTGTATTTAAACAAAGATTAAACTATATTTGAATATAATCGCGTTCAAAACTAATAGAGGCTATTTATTTATATAAATATCTTCTTTTAGTAAATTAAAAAAAGGATATAGAATGTTAGAAGGAATACTTAGAGATAGTATCGCAAA
>DAOVXU010000090.1 GCA_030635995.1 Arcobacter sp.
AAGGTATTAGCAACGGTCAATCATTGTTCAGTTAATGCCCCCTGTTAACATACACCACGTAGTAGTGTGGTTGTATGTTAACATGAAATAATGAGTAAATTATAATTATATATTGTATAAGTGTGATTCGAAGAGGAGTTATAAACAAAAAAAATATGAAAGGAAAAATAAATATGGATATGGAAGCAATTGATATAATTAAATCCGTAAAGGTAAGTAATAAAGAGGGTAACATTACTCTTGATATTATAGTTAAATCTACAGCTAAATTACCAATTGGTAAGAAAGGTTATAGATTTAGACATAACATAGGAAAATATACTGCCGTAATGTTTAAATATACTGAGAAAAATAAATTTAAAATTGCTTATGAGTATTACCAATCTAAATTTGATGATATTGAAAATAAGGAAGTGATTTTATTTGAAGATGTAGCTTTTTTGGCTTTAAAGGAAGCCGAGATTAACAGGCGTAAAATTGATGATACTAAAAATTATTTATCAATTTTAAAGAAACATGTATTGCCATATTTTGGGAAAATGCCATTAAAAGATATTAAAGTAAAAGATGTGAAAGCTTGGATTGTTGAACAAGGTAAATTAGATATTTCTCAATCTACATTTAATAAAAGACACTACGTAATAAAACGAGTCTTAGACTACAGTAATGAGAACGAATATACTTCATCAAATATTATTCAACATGTGAAAAGATCATCTCCTTTATTTCGTAAAAGACAATCTAATGATGATGCTTTTTATACTCAAGATGAAGTTGATTTGATATTAAATGACACATATGAAGGTTCTAATATTAATGAGTTAAGAAATCATAATTTTATAAATACATTTTGTCATATTGGAATCTTAATTGGTGCAAGAACTGGTGAAATTAGTGCATTGAAATTTTCTGATATAAATTGGGAGGAAAGAACCATTAAAATACAACGCTCAATAACAAAATCTATTATAGATAGTACAAAAACTGGCGTATCTCGTACTGTACCTATGGTTGAGAAGTTATATCAGCGACTTTTAAAACATAAAGAATCTGCTATTTGTGATTGGATATTTCCAAATCCAATTACACTTATGCCTTACACGGATTCAAGAACTATATCTGACCACAAGTTTAAATCTATGCTAAAGCGACTTAATATCCCATATAAGGGATTATATCAACTACGGCATACCTTTACAACACTCGCTATCTTAAATGGTGTATTATTACCAACAGTTAGCAAATGCTTGGGTCATCGTGGAGGGACTGCAGTAACTCAAAAACATTATCTTAGACTAGGCAATACCAATCAAAAGGATATGAGAGAGCAATTAGAAAAATTAACAGTCTAACCGTCCTAGTTTCCTACTGGTGGTTTATGGGCATATGGGGAAAGAGATAGATTTGAGAAAATCATTCATTCTCCTATTTTGAACTCTTCATTTTTTTTCACAATTTTACTTGCTCTAATTTCAATTAATATAAAAACTCAAAAATACTTTTTTTTATAAATCAACACAGCAATCAACCAAAAGTCACAAAAACTAGTCATTTTTTAGTCGCACTGTTTTAATTAATCCTCACAATTCTAGTTAAACATTGAGTTCGTAACTATCTCCTCACCGGATACTATATTTGGCGTGGTAAATTTATTATAATTATTGCAAAAAGTTAGTATTTTGGTGCGACAAATTTGAGACTAAAAAAATAAAGTTTATTAAAGCTGACTAGTGATTATTGAATTACTTAATATAATCTATTGTTATAGTAAAAACTCTGTAAGTATGGTAAATAAGGAGTTTGTTGGGTTTGTGGCAGAGAGCAGCGGATTCGAACCGCTGGAGGTATAACCCTCGCCGGTTTTCAAAACCGGTACATTCGACCAACTCTGTCAGCTCTCTACATAATAATTCTAGTGGTGCGAATGGTCGGAATTGAACCGACACTCCGAAACCGGAATTGGATTTTAAGTCCAACGCGTCTACCTATTCCGCCACACTCGCATGTATTTTTGAAGTAAATCTTCAAAGGTATATATTAATCAACTTGTCATTATTAATTAAGTGACGGAATTATAGCACCGTTTTAAATATATGTCAAGGGTTTTTAAAAAGAATTTTTAAATTTATAAAAAACTACTTTTTATTTATATAAAAAAAAATTAAACTACTATATACTACTATTTTAAACCTAACATTAGATATACTACAAAAAATATTAAATATAGATAGAAGGATATTCAATGAGAAGTGATGAAGTAAAAAAAGGACATGATAGAGCACCACATAGATCTCTATTTAGAGCTACTGGATTAAAGGATGAAGATTTTGATAAACCTTTTATAGGTGTTGCAAATTCATTTATTGAAATTATTCCTGGACATTTCTTTTTAGATAAAGTAAGTGATATTATTAAAGATGAGATTAGAAAAGCTGGTTGTGTACCATTTGAATTTAACACAATTGGTGTAGATGATGGAATTGCAATGGGTCATGATGGGATGCTGTTTTCACTTCCATCAAGAGAAATAATTGCAAATAGTATTGAAACAGTTATGAATGCTCATAAACTTGATGCAATGATTGCTATTCCAAATTGTGATAAAATTGTACCAGGTATGATAATGGGAGCTATTAGAGTTGATGTTCCAACTGTATTTGTTTCAGGTGGTCCCATGGCTAAAGGTTATACCAAAGATGGTACACCTATAGATTTGGCTACTGCTTTTGAGGCTGTTGGTAAATTTGAAGCAGGTGAGATTACTGAAGAGCAACTTACTGATATTGAGTGTAATGCTTGTCCTAGTGGGGGAAGTTGTTCTGGTATGTTTACTGCAAATTCTATGAATACACTTATGGAAGCTATGGGTATCGCACTTCCTGGAAATGGAACTATTTTAGCACTTACAAAACCTAGAGAAGAGTTATATCGAAAAGCGGCTAGAAGAGTTTGTGAAATTGCACATATGGAAGCAAAAGAGAGAACTAAATTTAATATGACAAATATATTAAATGAAAATGCTGTAAGAAATGCTTTTGCTGTTGATATGGCTATGGGTGGTTCTTCAAATACAGTACTTCATATGTTAGCAATTGCTAGAGAAACAAAAGCAAATTTTAATCTTGAAGATATAAATAAAATTTCACAAAGGGTTTCACATATCGCTAAAATTTCTCCATCTTTATCAACTGTTCATATGCAAGATATAGATAAAGCAGGTGGTGTAAATGCTGTTATGCACGAGATGGATAAAAGAGATGAAAAAGGTGTACTGATAGATAACCTTACAATTACTGGTGAAACTTTAAAAGAACGAATAGCTAATGCAACTATCAAAGATACCAATATTATTCATACTATTGATAATCCATATAGTGAAGTTGGTGGACTTGCAATTTTATATGGAAATTTGGCAGAAGAGGGTGCTGTTATTAAAACTGCGGGAATTATAGGGGATAGAGTATTTACAGGAACTGCTGTATGTTTTAATTCTCAAAATGAAGCAATATCAGGTATTTTAGATGGTAAAGTTAAAGCTGGTAATGTTGTAGTTATTAGATATGAAGGTCCAAAAGGTGGTCCTGGTATGCAAGAGATGCTTGCACCAACTTCACTTATTATGGGTATGGGACTTGGAAGTTCTGTTGCACTTATAACTGATGGTAGATTTTCTGGAGCTACTAGAGGAGCTAGTATAGGTCATGTTTCTCCTGAAGCTGCTGAGGGTGGAATGATAGGACTTCTTGAAGATGGTGATTCTATCCATCTTGATGTTGATAAATATATCTTATCTGTAGATTTAACTGATGAAGAGATTGCAAAAAGAAAAGCTAATTTTGTCCCTATTAAAAAAGAGATAAAATCAAGTTGGTTAAAACAATATAGAGCATTAGTAACAAATGCTTCTAATGGAGCTATGTTAAGAACTGATTTGTTTTAAATCTTGTTATTAAGTATAAAAAAAGGGAAAGTATAAAAATACTTTCCCTTTTTTATTGGTTAAATTTTATTACTCTTGAATACAAACTTCAAAAGCAAGCATATTTTTAATTGTTTTATATATTACAATAGAGATTACAACAGTTGTAACTGTCATCATAGCATATGATAAATACATTAAAATTATATCTTGAGTTTTACTATACATTAACATTGAAGCAATAGTCATTGCTGCTAATGGAAATGTAAAAGCCCACCAAGAGATAAAAAATTTAATTTTTATAAAATTTTTATACATAAATGCGACAAGTATAGTAAAAAATAGTGCTAAGTTAAACATCACAAGAGCGAACATATCATCTGCTACACCAAACATTTTAAAATAAGCAATAAATGCAATAGCAGGGGGAGCTATAAATATAAATAATGTAGGCATAAATTTACCAGCTAATTGATGATGAAAAATAATTCTATTTATTAAAACAGCAAATAGAATAACCCAAAAGAATACACCAACTGAAAAAAAGTACATAAGTAAACCAAGAGGTGCAAAACCTACTCCAGCAACAGGCACTAGTACATTACCCACGATTGGTATAAACCAAGCAGGATTTGAATGTTGTAATTCTTGATTTGAGTTTATCCAAAATCTAATAGTATAAAGTGTCAAATAGAAATGTAAAGCAGTACCAACAGACCAAAACAAGAAAGATATACTTTCAAATTCATCTTTATAAATAATTGCTAAAATTAACATTGATATTGAAAATGCAGCAAAAAAGTTTATTTTTATTGGATGGTTCCACTCTTTAATTGCAACTTTTGGATACTTTATATATTTTAAAATATACATTGCTGTAATTATAAAAAACATTGCTGTTACGATATACATTAAACTAGTACCTATTATATGTGGTACACCAAATACTTCAGCAGATTTTTGATACATAATAGTAACGCCACCCATCCCCATTGATGTTGCAAACATTGTAATAGGAAAAAATTTTATTCTATTTTTTTCTTCCATTGTATTTTCACTCATTCTTATACTTCCTTATAATTTTTTTGTAGTATATATAAATATCAATTAAATCATACTTATAATTATGATAATAATTACTAATATAAGTAGATACTATATATAAAAAGCCAAACTAAAAATATAGTTTGGCTTTAATATATTACGATAAGTATCATAAAATAATTATATTATGATTTAATACTCCAAGATAAAGTATCTCCAAAATACATAGGTACAATTTTTTCTCCAAATCCTTCATAATATTCAGGTACTTTAAAATCTTTTTTTATTAAAGTTATATTTTTAGATCTTGGTTGCATATTGTATATTTTACAAGCATTATCACTTATAAATTTTTGTAAATTGTCTAAAGAGTTATTGGCTTCAAATAATTGTGTTAAAGCTTGAAGTGCAATAGGTGATGTGAATACACCAGCAGCACAACCACAATTTTCTTTAGCATGTTTAGGATGTGGTGCAGAATCACTACCAAACATAATTTTTTCATTTCCACTAACTGCAATATTTACTAATGCCTCTCTATCTTCTGGTCTTTTTGCAATTGGTTTACAAAATAGATGAGGAGCAAGCATCCCACCTGCTACATCATCTAAAGTTATTAGAAGATGTTGTAAAGTGATAGTTGCATATAAGTTGTCATATTGTTGAACTAAATTAACAGCATCTTTTGTTGTGATATGTTCCATAATAATAGTAAGTTTAGGAAAAGCTATAGCTAATTCTTCATAAACAGACATAAATTCAGATTCTCTATCCATAACAAAACCATTTGTTTCACCATGAACACATAGAGGTAAATTTAATTCACTCATAGCATTTAAAGTAGGAGCAAGTGCAACAGTATCTATCGATTCAACACCACCTTCACTATTTGTAGTTATCCCAGCAGGATAAAGTTTAACTGCACTTATTTTATCTCTTACATCACTTAAAAATTCTTTTGTATAAGGTTTAAAAAATAGAGTCATAAAAGGGATAAAGTCATCATCTCCAATAGCATCCATAACTCTACTTTTATATGCAATAACTGCCTCTTTTGTATCAACAGGTGGTACAAGATTTGGCATAATAATACCACCAGCAAAATTTGCACTACTTAAAGGTGCAACAACTTTCATCATATCCCCATCTCTAAAATGGATATGCATATCAAATGGACTTTTTAATGTAATAGTATTCAAATATTTTCCTTTCTTTTTTAAACTGAAATAGTCAATCGTAGTTTAGTGCTAGTAGTGCATAAAAATGTTTTGAAGTTTACTATTGTAAATGAGAAACTTTTTTATGTGCTACTAGTGCTGAAATACGATTTACTATCTAGCCTCTTTGATAGCTTCTAGCACTGCTTCATAGTTTGGCTCATCTGTAACTTCTGGAACAATCTCTTTATATGTAATTTCACCATTTCTATCAACTACAAAAATAGTTCTTGCTAATAAACCTTTTAGTTTATTATCTTCCATAAGTACACCATAAGCTTTTCCAAAATCTTTATCTACATAATCACTTCCAACTTCAAGGTTTTCAATTCCTTCTGTTGAACAAAATTTTGCAGATGCAAATGGTAAATCCATAGAAACTACAGTTGTAGTACAAATATCTAATGCACCTACTTCTACATTAAATCTTCTTGTTTCTGCTGCACAAGTTGCTGTATCAAGTGATGGTACAGATACTATTAATTGAACACTATCTTTAGCTCCACCAACTTCAATATCTTCTAAATCTGCCCCTACAATTATAATTTCTGGTGCTTTATCTCCTACATTTAGTTGATTTCCACTTAGCTTAACTTCAGTACCTTTAAATTTTGTTGTTTCCATTATCATATCTCCTTTTAAAATATTGCATATAAAAAAA
>DAOVXU010000096.1 GCA_030635995.1 Arcobacter sp.
GATAAATAATTTTGGCTTATATATTATCTTTTAAAAATTCTAGTGCAAATTCTTTTGCTTCATTAATTTTTGAAGGATCTTTTCCACCTGCTTGAGCAAAATCTGGACGACCACCTCCACCTCCACCTACAATTGGTGCAACTGCTTTTATCCAATCACCTGCTTTTATTTTAGCATTTTTAACACCAGCAACTAACATAACTTTATCACCTTTTACTTGTAATAGTAGTGTAGCTATCTTTTCATTACCATTTTTCATATCATCTACAAGTTTTTTAATATCCCCATGTTCAACTATATCTACAACTACTTTTATACCATCTATCTCTAATTCATTAAGAGGAGTAGTTACATTTGCATGAGCATCTTTAAGTTCAATTTTTAGTTGTTTAATTTGCTCTTTTAGTTTATTGATACCTTGTACAATATCTTTATTTTTTACTTCTAACTCTATAGTAGCAAGTTTCTCAACAGCATCTTGTGCATAGTTAATAGCAGATAATCCACAAACAGCTTCTATCCGTCTTACCCCCGCACTAACTCCACTCTCTTTAGTGATATAAAAACTTCCAATATGTCCAGTATTTGTTACATGAGTACCACCACAAAATTCTACACTAACATCTTCAAATTCAACTACTCTAACAATATTGCCATATTTTTCACCAAACATAGCAATAGCACCTTTTTTCTTTGCTTCTTCTATATTTAACTCTTCAGTATTTCCAACTATATTATGAGCTATCATAGAATTAACTAAATCTTGAACTTCATCAAGTTGATCCTTAGTCATAGCTTTTGGATATGTAAAATCAAATCTAAGTCTCTTATCATCATTTAAAGAACCTGCTTGAGATACAGTTTCCCCTAAAACAATCTTTAAAGCACTTTGAAGTAGATGTGTAGCACTATGATGTTTTGATATTTCATCTCTATTTACAACAATAGCATCAACATCTTCCCCAATATTAAGTGTTGAACTAGCAACTTCAACTTTTGACATATTAATACCAAAAAACTTTTTTGTTTCACTTATAATTGCAATATGTTCACCATCTTCTAATGCCCCAATATCACCATTTTGCCCACCAGAAGTTGCATAAAAAGGTGTTTTATCTAACATTATCCATCCAGTTTGTTTTGTATTTAAAATATCAACACTTTGAAATTTATCATTAAGTAATGCTACAATTTTAGATTTAGATTCATTTTTATCATAACCAATAAAATCATTCACTCCAACTTCATCTAGTATCTTTTTAAAATCCCCTTTATTTGCATCATCTCCACTACCTTTCCATGCAGCTTTTGCTTTTGCTTTTTGTTCATCCATACATTTATCAAATTTATTATTATCAACGGTAAGATTCTTTTCTCTAAGCATATCTTGAGTTAAATCTAAAGGAAATCCATGTGTATCATATAGCTCAAATGCCACTTCACCACTAAATATATCTTTTGTACTTTTTAACTCTTGATTGAATAGTTCCATACCATTTGCTATGGTTTTGAAAAATCTTTCCTCTTCTAAGTTTACTTGCTCTTGAATAAATTTATATTTCTCTTTTAAATCAGAATAAGAATCACCCATCATTAAAGTTAATTTCTCAATAATTTCTCCCATAAAAGCTTTTCTAAATCCAAGTAAATAACCATGTCTTACAGCTCGTCTTAAAATTCTTCTTGCAACATAACCTCGTCCTACTTTATCAAAAAGTATCCCTTGAGATAGCATAAATGCAACAGTTCTTACATGATCTGCAATTACTCTAAAACTACCTATATTAGAAGGTGTTATTTTAGTATCACAAATAGATTCAATTTTATCTACTAATGGTTTAAATGCTGAAGAATCAAAGTTATTTAAAACACCCTCTTTAATAGCAATAACTCTTTCAAGTCCCATACCTGTATCTATAGATGGCTTAGGTAGTGGATTTAATTTTCCACTAGAATCTCTATCATATTGCATAAATACAAGATTCCAGATCTCTAAAAATCTATCTCCCTCTCCACCCATTTTATCTTCAGGACCATTAAAATTTTCTTCCCCTTGATCATAAAAGATTTCACTACAAGGTCCACAAGCACCTATTTCCCCCATAGACCAAAAATTATCTTTATCACCAAATCTCATTATTCTATTTTCACTTATATGTTCTTTCCAAAGTTCATAAGCTTCATCATCAGTATCATGAATAGTTACCCATAACTTTTCAATAGGTAATTCAAGATTTATTGTTAGAAATTCCCACGCATTTGAAATAGCATCTTTTTTAAAATAATCACCAAAAGAAAAATTCCCAAGCATCTCAAACAATGTATGATGCCTAGCTGTATATCCAACATTTTCCAAATCATTATGTTTACCACCAGCTCTTATACATAACTGGCAACTTGTCGCTCTTGGTATTGTTGGTACTGGAACTGTACCTGTAAATATATCTTTAAACTGTACCATACCTGCATTAGTAAATAATAGTGTTGCATCATCTGGCACTAGCGGTGCACTTTTAATAATATTATGCCCTTTTTTGGCAAAAAAATCTAAAAATTCTTTTCTTATATTCATTTTAATTATTCCATTTTTAATTTATATTTGGATTTTATCTAAAAATTACTAATAAGTACCACAAAAGAATTAAACACTAGTAAAGGAAGACTAAATTAGTGCTAGTAGTTTAAAAAATATATGAAGGTTTGCTGTAGCAAATCGAATATCTTTTTTAAGCTAATAGTGCTGAGATAGTCTTATAATCATCCTATTGTTTCCTTTAAAATCATCAATGTACGATGTACATTTTCAAATTTTAAAGAAAACACTAGAATAATTCTAAAACTACTTTACTAGTGTTTAATTCTTTTATGGTACTTAAGTACCACAAATAAATAAAACAACAAATTATATTCTTTTAAATTTTATGATACAGAATTGGTCAATGAATTGATTTAAATACTTTAGTTATTAATTTCAAGCTTCCTTAAAGAGAAACTTTCATATAATTTTGAAATTGAATTTAAAGGATTAAAAATGGGAAAATATTTAGAATTAACAAGTGAAAACTTTGAAGCAACTGTAAATGAAGGTGTATCATTAGTAGACTTTTGGGCTCCTTGGTGTGGTCCTTGTAGAATGATTGCTCCAGTAATTGAAGAATTAGCTGAAGAATTTGATGGTAAAGCATCTATTTGTAAAATTAATACAGATGAGCAACAAGAACTTGCAACAAAATTTGGTGTTAGATCAATACCTACAATTTTATTAATGAAAGATGGTGAAATAGTTGAAACTATGGTTGGTGCATCTTCTAAGCAAGTATTTGCTGATAAATTAAATGGTTTGTTATAATAAATTGTTAAAATAGATTTATATTAAGGTTAGATATTTATATCTAACCTTTTTGTATTTATATGTAATAATTTAGATAAAATTATTTTATATAAATATTAATTAGAGGAATAAGATATGTTAGATTTTGCAATTATTGGCGGTGGTCCTGCTGGATTGACAGCTGGGTTATATGCTACTAGAGGTGGATTAGCAAATGTTACTATGTTTGAAAAAGGGCTTCCTGGTGGTCAAATAACTCAAAGTAGTGAGATTGAAAATTATCCTGGACAACTTGAAGTTGTAACAGGGATGGAACTTATGGATAAATGGCCAGAGCAATGTAAAAGATTTGGTCTAAAACATGAGATGAATGAAGTTACTAAACTTACAAAAAACAGTGATATTTTTACTTTAACTTTAGGTAGTGGAGAAAATGTAGAAGCTAAATCTGTTCTTATAGCAACTGGAAGTGTTCCAAAAGCTGCAGGTGTAAAAGGTGAAGCAGAGTTTTTTGGACGAGGCGTTAGTACTTGTGCAACTTGTGATGGATTTTTCTATAAAGGTAAAGATGTTGCTGTTGTAGGTGGTGGAGATACTGCTGTTGAAGAAGCAATATTTTTAGCAAATATTTGTAAAACAGTTTATATTATCCATAGAAGAGATGAATTTAGAGCATCACCACATGAAGTTGAAAAATTAAATTCTTATAAAAATATTATTCAAATATTAAGCCATACAACTGAAGAGATTATTGGTGACAATACTGGAGTAACTGGTATAATTGTAAAATCAAAAGAGACAAATGAATTAAAAACACTTGATGTTTTAGGTGCATTTATATTTGTAGGTCGTGATGTTTTAAATCAAACTTTAATACAAGATGATGGAACATTTTTATGTGATACAAATAAATCTGGTGAAGTTATTGTTGATCTTAAAATGAAAACTTCAGTAGATGGATTATTTGCAGGTGGAGATATAAGAATTGATGCACCTAAGCAAGTTGTATGTGCAGCTGGTGATGGAGCTATGGCAGGAATTAGTGCTATAGCATATTTACAATAGTAAAATTATAAAGGAAATTGATGTTAAAAGTTGGAATTTTAGGAAGTACTGGTAGAGTTGGTTCTTTACTTATTGATGATTTAGCAAATGATGAGATGGCATGTGTTGGAGCTGTTCATGTATTTGATGAATTAACAAAAATATTACCAAAAGAGACTGTTGTAACAAATGATATGAAAACAATGATTGATTCATCTGATATTATTATTGATTTTTCTGCACCAAAAGCTACGGAAGAACTTCTTTCTACAATTATAAAAGAAAAATCAGCAACACCTTTAGTAATTGCAACAACTGGATTTAGTGAACATCAAAAAAATCTTTTAATAGAAGCTTCAAAAATAGCACCAATTTTATATGCAACAAATATGAGTTTAGGTGTTGCTGTTTTAAATAAACTTGTACACTTAGCTTCTAAAGCATTAGCTGATTTTGATTGTGAAATTGTTGAGCAACACCATAGGCATAAAGTTGATTCTCCAAGTGGAACAGCTTTAACATTAGCTGAACACGCAGCAGATGCAAGGGAACTTGACCTTGATAAAGTTAGAATTTCTGGAAGAGATGGAATCATTGGAGCTAGAACAAAAGATGAAATTGCCGTTATGAGTTTAAGAGGTGGAGATATTGTTGGTCGTCACACAGCTGGATTTTATAATGATGGTGAATTTATAGAATTAAACCATACGGCTACAAGTAGAAATACATTTTCTAAAGGTGCAATTAAAGCTGGAAAATGGCTTGTATCTCAAGAGGTTGGACTTTATTCAATTAATGATTGTTTAGGATTATAATATGTGTGCAATAGTAGGAATTTATGGAAATGATGATGCTGCAAAACTAGCTTCAGCTGCACTTTTTGCAATGCAACATAGAGGTCATGAAGCTACAGGTATTAGTAGTGGTGGAGATGATAGTAGAAAAATATTTACAGTTAAAAATCGTGGATATGTTAGAGATGTATTTGATGAAAGTGCTTTTAAAATATTAAAAGGAAATATGGCGATTGGTCATAATCGTTATTCAACTGCTGGAAGTGAATCTGTATTTGATGCACAGCCTATTCAGGCAAAATACAAATTAGGCGAAATTTCTATTGTTCATAATGGTAACTTAATCAATAAAGATGAAGTTAGAAATAGACTAATAGCTGAAGGTTCAATTTTCCAAACAGGTATGGACACAGAAAATTTAATCCACCTAATTGCAAAATCAAGCCAAGATAAATTAAAAGATAGAATTACAAAATCATTAACTAAAGTTAAAGGGGCTTATAATTTTATTATTCAAAGTAGAAGTAAGCTTTTTGTAGTTAGAGACCCTCATGGAATTAGACCACTTAGTATTGGAAAATTACGAAGTGGTGGATGGATAATTGCTAGTGAAACATGTTGTTTTGATCTTGTAGATGCCAAATTTATAAGAGATGTAAAACCAGGAGAGATGTTGATATTTTCAAAGAATTCTGAAGAACCAGAATCAATTATATTAGATGATACTAAAGAGTTTAGACCTTGTGCTTTTGAATATATATATTTTGCAAGACCAGATAGTGATATTGCGGGTAAAAATGTTTATGCAACAAGAGAAGCTATGGGTAAAATATTAGCACAAAATGATAAAGCATTATTGGATGTTGATATGGTTATACCAGTACCTGATAGTGGTGTACCATCTGCACTTGGTTATGCAAAAGAATCTGGAATACCTTTTGAACTAGGAATTATTAGAAACCACTATGTTGGAAGAACTTTTATAGAACCAACACAAGCAATGAGAAATATGAAAGTAAAAATGAAACTTTCACCTATGAGATCACTAATAGATGGTAAAAAACTTGTTGTTATTGATGATTCAATTGTAAGAGGGACTACTAGTAAACGAATAGTAAGAATGTTAAAAGATGCTGGTGCAGCTGAAGTTCATTTTAGAGTAGCATCACCAATGATTCAATATCCTTGTTTTTATGGTATCGATACTCCTACAAAAGAGGAATTGATAAATGCTATAAAAACAAAAAAAGAAGTACAAGAATATATAGAAGCTGATTCTTTAGAATATCTTTCAGTAGATGATTTAAAGGGTGCTTTAGGTCGTGAAACAAACTATTCAATGGTGAGTTTTGATGGCGATTATTTCGTAGAATAGATTATAGGTAATATATAAATTGACTACATTAAACACTATTGGAAGATATTGGAAAAAGAAATATGGGGA
>DAOVXU010000026.1 GCA_030635995.1 Arcobacter sp.
ACAATGTGATAAATTATCTGCATTTGTAGAAGCTAGTTTATCTATATCCCATGGTATAAAATCTAAAGAATTAATAAACGGTAAAAAACAAATTTTATCTGCATTAACAACTGTAGAGGGTGTAGATTTTAATAAAATTGCAAAAGATATAGATAGAGAATTTGGAACAACTGGACAAACTCAAATAAGAATGGAATTTTAAAAAATAAAATTATAAAATCTTTATTATAATTCTAATACATGTTTATCTAATGTAGCTGTAAAAAATTCACCTTTAAATATATCTTTATTATTAACTGTAGCTATAACATCAACTATTGATTTAAATCCATTTGTCTCTTTTATATTAGCTTCTAAAATAACTATATCTCCAACTTTTACAGGTGCTATAAATTTAGTATTACTTTTTGCTAAAACTACATATGGATCATTTATACAAGCCATTGCTGTAAAATCAGCTGCACAAAATATAAATCCACCATGTACTAAACCTTGATCATCTGCTTTCATTATCTCTATTGTTTGTAGTTTTATTTTTGCATAATCTTTTTTAAGTTCTATGATTTTACCATTTAAATTAGAATCTATTTTTAGATGTGTATTTAATTCCATTTTTTATTCCCCTATTTTATAATGTAAAAAAGGGAATGCCAAAACTTGACATCCCCTTTATAGATAAAAATATATCTAGTTTTTATCTAAGCAATTTAGATCAGAATAAGCAACTTCAAGTCTAGAGATTAAACTCATTTGCCCTGCTCTTAACCACACTCTTGGATCATAATATTTTTTATTTGGTTTATCATCTCCATCTGGATTTCCAATTTGACCTTGTAGATAATCTCTATTCTTATTTTCAAATTCTTTTATACCATTCCAAAACGCCCATTGAGTATCTGTATCAATATTCATTTTAATTACACCATAACCAATAGATTCTTTTATCTCAGCTTCACTACTTCCACTTCCACCATGAAATACAAAATTTACAGGCTTCGCTTCACATTTTAACTCTTCACTAATGAATTTTTGTGAGTTATCTAATATAGTTGGTGTCAATACAACATTCCCTGGTTTATAAACACCATGAACATTTCCAAAACTAGCCGCAATTGTAAAATTAGGACTCACTTCATTTAATTTATTATAAGCATACATAACTTCACTTGGTTGTGTATATAAAAGAGCATTATCAATATCACTATTATCTACACCATCCTCTTCTCCACCAGTAATTCCAAGTTCAATCTCAATCATCATATCAAGTTCATTCATAGTTTTAAAATATTCCACACAAGTATCAATATTTTCTTCTAAACTCTCTTCACTTAAATCTAACATATGAGAAGTATATAAAGGTCTTCCTGTATTTTCAAAATGTTTTTTACTTTGCTCTAATAGTCCATCAATCCAAGGCAATAATTTTCTAGCTGCATGATCAGTATGAAGTACCACAGGTACTCCATAAGCTTCTGCCATAGTATGAATATGTTGTGCACCTGAAATAGCACCTAAAACTGAAGCATTTAAAGCCTTACAACCTTTACCTGCAAAAAATTGAGCTCCACCATTTGAAAATTGTAAAATAATTGGAGAATTTACTTTTGCTGCTGATTCTAAAAGTGCATTAACGCTTTCAGTATTAACAACATTTACAGCTGGAATTGCAAAATTATTCTCTTTTGCATAATCAAATAATTTTTTAGCTTCACTACCTGTAAGAACACCTGCTTTAACTACATTTAATACACCCATACTATCTCCTTTTTTATTTATAAGTTATTTTTGCTTTAGATTTTAAATCTTTAATAATTTTATCAATATTTGTTTTAAATTTAGTTTGTCCTAAAAATTGTTTAATTTCATTTTTAGACTCCTCAAAAGAAACTCTCTTTGCCTCTTTTTTATCATCTAAATATATAATATGGTAACCAAATCTAGTTTTTACTGCATTTTGAGTAATTGTACCTACTTTTAAAAGTGAACTAGCTTGTGAAAATTCTGGTACCATTTTATCTTCTGTAAACCACCCTAACTCGCCACCTGTCTTACCTGAAGGTCCTGTTGATTTCTCTTTAGCAAGTTTAGTAAAAGATTCTTTTAAATTTTTTGATTTGTTTAGTTGTGCAATTATTATTTTAGCTTCAGCATCAGTTTTAACTAAAATATGACTTGCTTTTAACTCTTTTTGTTTTTGTAATTTATCTTTATTGTCATTATAATATTTTTTTGCCATTGCATCATCTACACTAATATCTTTAGATAATTTTTGCATCCATATTTGTAATGCCAAATCTTGTTTTAAAACTTCTATTGTTGTAGCTAAAGTTGTTTTATAAACTTCATCATTTATTACATCAGATTTTAATGCTTTATTCCCCAACAATTTTCTATCTATTAATTGATCTAAAATTTGTTTTTTATTTTGTTCAGGTAATGTTTCAAACTGAATTCTAGGGTCTTTTAAAACCAATGCAATATCTGTTGTTGTAATATCACTTCCATTAACTGTAGCATAAACTTTTACATCAGATGCTCCAAACATTGTAGAACTAGAAAGTGCTAATGCAGTTACCATACTTAAGATAGTATTTTTATTTATCATTTTATATTTTACCTTGTGATTTTTTATCATTTTAGCAAAATTATACTTATATAAAATTAATTATTTAATTTAAATTTCTCAATTCTTAAAGAATTTTGAAATTTAGCTTAAAAACTCTTTAAAAAAATGATTTTTTATGTTACAATCCGTTTTTTTAAATAAATATTATAAAAAGGATATAAATATGAGAATATTAATAGTAGAAGATGAAAGTACATTAAATAGAACTCTTCAAGAGGGATTACAAGATTTTGGTTATCAAGTAGATATTGCAGAGAATTTTAAAGATGCTGAATACTTTATAGATATAAGAAATTATGATTTAGTTTTAACAGATTGGATGCTTCCAGATGGTGATGGTTTAGAATTAACTAAAATTGTTAAAAATAGAAGTTCAAGAACTTCTGTTGTGGTAGTAAGTGCAAGAGATGATAAAGAGAGTGAAATTAAAGCGCTTAAAACTGGTGCAGATGACTATATCAAAAAACCTTTTGATTTTGATGTTTTACTTGCAAGAATCGAATGTAGATTAAGATTCGGAGGAACAAGTGTAATTACTATTGACAGTTTAGCAATCAATCCTGATGAAGAAAAAATCACATATGATGGTGTAGAGATTGAACTTAAAGGTAAACCTTTTGAAGTATTAACTCACCTTGCTCGTCATAGAGATCAAATTGTTTCAAAAGAACAATTACTTGATGCAATTTGGGAAGAACCGGAATTAGTTACACCAAACGTTATAGAGGTTGCAATCAATCAAATCCGACAAAAAATGGATAAACCATTAAATATTGCTACAATAGAAACAATTAGAAGAAGAGGATATCGATTTTGTTATCCTCCAAAAAAAGAAGCAACAGAGGTATAATTAACCTGTGAGTCAGCCAAGCATATATAGAGAATTTTCCAAAAAACTTATACTTGCTACCTCATTATTTACTATTCTTATCTCTTTTATGTTCTATGGTTTTACAAAAGCCACAGTATATGAAGAGATAACGGATAATTTACTCACTAAAGCAAAACTTATTCGAAAAGTCAGTATAGACTCACTTTCAACAAATGATCAACTAAAACTTATTATTGAAAAAAAGCTAGATGTAGATTTAGTACAAGATAAAACTATTTCAAAAATCACTTTTAGAGAATTTTATAAAAATAACAATCATTATATAGAGTTATTATATCCATTTGATTTAAAAGAACATTCTTTTATCCAAATCGTAAAAAATATTAACAGTACGGATGAGATGCTGAGAAGAATATTTAGTAATGTTTTCATTTTAGGTCTTGGTGGTTTAGTTATGATTATTATATATGCTTTAGCGATGTCAAAAACATTATTATTTCCAATTATAAATATTACAAATAAATTATCCAATATGAATGAAAATTCATTAACTCAAATAGATATACAAAAATTACCTATAGAATTTACCCCCTTAGCAAACTCTATAAATAGCCTTACAAAAAAAATTGAAACATATGTAAAATATCAAAAAGAATTATTTATAGGTGCTGCTCATGAACTAAAAACTCCACTTGCTGTTATTAAACTAAAAAGTGAAGTTATACTTCTAAAAAATAGACCTATTGAAAAATATGAAGAGACCCTGAAACTTTTTATAAAAGAGGTAGATGGTATGGATAAAATGGTTGGTTCTATTTTAAATATAGGAAGACAAGAGGGTGCCCAATTTGAAAAACCAATCGAATTAGATATAGTTTCTTTTATTGATGATAAGTTAAATAACTATAAACTTTTAGCTAATGAAAAAAAGATAGAGATGATATTTAATTGCTCAATAGAAAAATTTATTACCATTATTCAACCAACACTTTTAAATCAAATCTTACAAAATTTTATTCAAAATGCTATAAAATTCACCCCTAATGAAAAAACTATATCTATATCTATCCATCAAATAGATGATTCAATATCAATAGAAGTATCAGATGAAGGGGTAGGAGTTGATGAAAATGTAGACCTATTCGCACCATTTAAAAGAATTGGAAATGCTCAAGGAGCAGGATTAGGTCTATTCTTAGCAAAAAGTGCTACAGATGCTATTGGTGCTCAAATAAGTATAAAAAATAGAACAGATAATATTCAAGGGACAGTTGCAACACTAAAATTACAAACAAATCCCACTTGTAGCATAAAAACTACTTAAGGGGATTTCTTAATTGTAAATAGCGTTATGCTCCACTTTAGTGCAATAGTTTTGTATAGCTTTCATTCCTGATTTTTCAGCTTTTTCCATAGCAACATTATTTACAAGACCAAGTTGTGACCAAACATATTTAACACCACCTTTAGAGATACAAGCATCTACAACAGCAGTAATAACTGCAGGCTTTCTAAATATATTAACCATATCAACACTACATGGAACTTCAGCTAAACTTCTATAAACTTTTTGTCCTAAAATAAAATCCTCTTTTGGATATATAGGATAAACAATAAAACCATTATCGATCAAATATTTTGCCACCTTATTACTATCTTTAGTCTTATCGGGACTACAACCAATCACTGCGATAGATTTAGTATTGTCAAATATCTCTTTCATCTCAGCTTTATTACTATTAATAGTAGGAAATTCACATTCCATATTTATCCTTTTTATATTGTATTAAATATTCAATAATATACCTTAAAGCCTTATATATTAATACAGTACTTCTAATATAATATTAACTGTATTGTATAATAAATATCCTTATTTATCCAATTAATATCAAGATAAGATAACAGATAATAAATAGAATTCAATTTTTTAATCATATATTGGATATAATCGCGAGAATTTATAAAAAAGGAAAAAATTGTTAAATTTTAAAAATAGTTTTATTGGCTCTAGTGCCAAAAATGATATATTATCAGGTTTAGTTGTTGCTGTTGCTTTAGTTCCTGAGGCTATTGCATTTTCATTTATTGCTCAAGTATCTCCTATTGTAGGACTTTATGCTGCTGTTATTCTAGGACTTATTACAGCTATATTTGGTGGAAAGCCAGGGATGATCTCTGGAGCTACTGGTGCTGTTGCTATTGTTCTTGTAGGGGTAAGTTTAACAGCAAAAGGTTTACTTGAAGCACAAGGATTAACTGGTGCTGATTTAAGTTATGGAATTATTCAATATATTACATTAACAGCTGTTATAGCTGGACTTATCCAAATTGCAATTGGTGCTTTAAAGATGGGTAAATTTATCCGTTTAGTACCACAACCTGCCCTTCATGGTTTTGTAAATGGTCTAGCTGTAGTTATTGCATCTAGTCAATTTACATTTCTTGAAGGTGCTGGGGCAATTATGTATGGAATTATACTAGGAACTATGGCTACTATGTATCTTTTACCTAAAGTGACTTCTGCTGTTCCTGCTGGACTTGTAGCTATTATAGGATTTACACTTGCAGTATTTTTTACTGGAGCTGATACAAAACTTGTGGGTGATTTAGCTAACCTTACAGAATTTAAAGGGATGTTACCAACATTTTCAATTCCAACTACACTACTTAGTATGGAAGCTATAATTATGGTTTTACCTTATGCTATTATTGTTGCACTTGTAGGGATAATTGAATCACTTTTAACACTTTCTGTTTTAGATGAGATTAGTGGAAAAAGAGGTAGTGCAAACCAAGAGTGTATAGCTCAAGGGACTGGAAATATCACTTGTGGTTTCTTTGGTGCAATGCCAGGATGTGCTATGATTGGTCAATCTATTATCAACTATACAAGTGGCGGTTGGGGTAGATTATCTGGAATCACTGCTGCTGTTACACTTATGCTTTTAATTGCAACTTTAACTGATATATTAAATATAATCCCTGTAGCTATTTTAGTAGGTATTATGTTTATGGTTGCTATTGGAACATTTGAGTGGAGTAGTTTTGCAAGAATTTCTAAAATGCCTAGAAGTGATGCTTTTGTTTTAGTGGTAGTTACAGCTATTACAATTGTTGCAGATCTTGCTATTGCTGTTATAAGTGGTGTTATTATCTCTGCTTTAGTTTTTGCTTGGAAACATGCAAAAGTAACTGCAAGAACACATCTTGAAGATGATGGAACAAAAATATATGATTTTGATGGTCCATTATTTTTTGGTTCAGTAACTGCTTTTAATGAACAATTTGATTTAGCTCACGATCCAAAAGTTGTAGTATTAGATTTTAAAGATGCAAGAGTTATGGATATATCTGGTGTAGAAGCTATTGATGCTATTACTAAAAAATATCTTGAAGCAAACAAAACTATAAAAATAAGACATTTAAGTTCTGAATGTAAAGATATAATGACAAATGCTGGTAAATTTTGTACTTATGAGATAGATGATCCTAAATATAAAGTTGCATATGATTATTAATAATTAATTTTATACAATTATAAAATAGAGTAAAAATTATCTATAAAAGGAAGTGTTAGAGATTTATAACATAACATCAAGAAATTTTTACTTTAGAAAAATAGAAAAAATCAAAAACCCTTTATTGTATTTTGGAATATTAGTATGATCTGGCTGATACAGAATTTTTAATGCTCCTTACTTAAAAGAAGATTTTAGTTTTACTATTGATCATTAGCTAGCTAACACATCATCAACACCAAGAATATCTCTTATATTTCTCTTTTTAACATAATTATTTAAACCAATATGATTGTTATATCCAAGTAGTTTAGCTATTTTTCTTACACTAAGACCTACAAGTAGTAACTCTTCAATTTTATCTCTTTGCTCATCAAATTTTGATTTTTGAATTGTACCTTTTGGTTTACCTAAACTTACACCTTCAAGCTTTTTAGCTGTTAATGCCTCTTTAGTTCTTAAACTCATTAAATCTTTCTCAAGAGAAATAGTCATACTGATTACACCAAGAATCATCTTTGTAAGCATATCATCATCACTTACTAAGTCTAAGTTTTGATTTATACTTACAATTCTTACTCCACCTGCAAGTAAAAACTTAACCATATCCAATATAGCATGGATAGTTCTACCAAATACATTTAGATCATAAACTAAGATTGTACAACCCTTTTTACAATCCTCTAAAAGTATAGTTATATTCTTTTCTTCATTTGGAATACTAACCTCAATCTCAACATTATTATGTAATGTAAGCTTATTTTTTTGTATATATTTTGCTATCTCTATCGCTTGATTATTTGTATATTCTTCATTGTTTTTATTTACTCTAATGAAACTAATTAATTTTTCCATTCTATTTCCTTTTATATATTTTGTATAATAAAAATGAAATAATACTATAATTTGTATAAGTTATTATTTAATGTTTATACAAAATGATATAGTAATAACCCTTAAACTAATATTAAGAATTGTACTAATTATATAGATATTTATTATCTTTAAATTTGGATAATTCCTTATCAAGAACTTTTTGGATAAAATCATATTTATATAAAAGGAACATCTAAAAAGAAAGGATTATTTTTATGAAATTGGTTGTAGGGATTACAGGTGCAAGTGGAGTAAGTTTAGGTCTTAAATTTATTTCACTTTTACCTAAAGAGATTGAAGTATATGCCATTATATCTTCTAGTGCTAAAGTAGCGTTAGGGTTTGAACAGAATATATCAATGCCAAATAATTCAAATATAACTTTTTATGAAGATAGTTCAATTGGAGCTTGTATAGCTTCGGGTTCATTTCAAACTGATGCAATGATAATATTACCTTGTAGTATGAATACACTTGCAAAATGTACAGTTGGTATATCGGACACACTTATAACAAGAGTATTTAGCGTGATGTTAAAAGAGAGAAGAAAAGTTATACTTGCACCAAGAGAGATGCCGTACAATACAATTCAATTAGAAAATATGACAAAACTATCAAGTATTGGTGTAGTGATTGCTCCACCTATGCTTGGGTACTATTCTCAACAACAAACTTTAGATGAGATGGAAAACTTCATTATAGGAAAGTGGTTTGATAGTTTAGATATAGAACACAATCTTTACAAAAGATGGGAAGGTTAGAATCGTGACAAATAAAAAAAGAGCTATTTATAGTGGAACTTTTGATCCTATTACAAATGGTCATATCGATATTATTAAAAGAGCTTTAAATGTTTTTGATGAAGTGATAGTTGCTATTGCAAACTCTAGTGCTAAAAAGCCTATGTTTACAATAGACCAAAGAGTAGACCTAGTAAATATCGCTACAAAAGAGTTAAATGGTGTTAGTGCTGTACCTTTTAGTTGTTTACTTGTAGATTTTGCAAAACAAAATAATATCACAAATATTATACGAGGATTACGAGCAGTTAGTGACTTTGAGTATGAACTACAAATGGGTTATGCAAATTCATCTTTAGATAAAAATATCGATACTATGTATTTTATGCCAACTTTAGAGAATGCTTTTGTAAGCTCTTCAATAGTAAGGGAACTTATAAAATTCAATGGTAGCTATCAACATCTTATTCCTAAACAAATTGAACAGGAGATTATTAAATGTATTTAATTTTAGAAGGTATTGATACTGCTGGAAAATCTACACAATTAGATATTTTGAAAGAGAAATATCAAGATGCTATATTTACAAAAGAACCAGGTGGTACTAATGTTGGTGCTAAAATAAGAGAGATGGTTCTTAGTGGTGAGGCAAAAAGTAAAGTAGCAGAGATGTTACTATTTTTAGCAGATAGAGCAGAACATACAGAGATGGTAATCAAACCAAATTTAAATAAGATGATTATTAGTGATAGAGGCTTTGTATCTGGGATTGCTTATGCTAAAGACTTTGATATAGATATGGTAAAAAAGCTTAATAAAATAGCTTTAGATGGTGTATATCCTGATAAATTGATTATGTTAGAACTTGAACCAAAAGAGCTAAAAAATAGATTAGATAATAAAGTGATAGATGGGATTGAGAGCCGAGGAATTGACTATTTACTTGATATTCAGTCAAGAATGAAACGAGTGATAAATGAGTTAGATATAGATTCATTAATCATCAATGCAAATGAACCAATAGTACAAATAGCAAATAAAATAGAGGAGTTTATTAGTGCCTAATATTAAAAATATTCAAAGTTTAAGATGTATGAAAGATATTTTAGATGAAAGTAGTGAACTTTTTACATACTTTATAGACAACGCTTCAAATATAGCTAAAAGATATGGATTTTCATATCTTGAAACTCCTATTTTAGAAGAGACTATACTATTTAAAAGAAGTGTTGGGGAGAGTAGTGATATCGTTGGTAAAGAGATGTATCAATTTATCGATAAAGGTGAAAATGATGTATGTCTAAGACCTGAAGGTACTGCTGGAATAGTACGAATGTTTGTTCAAAATAAACTTGATCGTGCAGGAGGAATTAGAAAGTACTTTTATCATGGACCTATGTTTAGATATGAACGACCACAAAAAGGGAGACTTAGAGAGTTTCATCAGTTTGGTTGTGAAGTATTTGGAGAATCTAGTGTTTATGAAGATGCAAATATTATACTTATGATTAATGAAATTCTTAGCTTTTTTGAAATAGACTATAAACTACAATTAAATTCTTTAGGATGTAAAGAGTGTATGCCAAACTATAAAGAAAATTTAGTTGAACATTTAAATGATTTATCTTTATGTGAAGATTGTGATAGAAGAATTACAACAAATCCAATTAGAGTACTTGACTGTAAAAATGAAACTTGTCAAACTGAACTTAAAGATGCCCCAAAAATTACAAATAGCCTTTGTGATACTTGTGATATAGACTTTGAAAAATTAAAAATAATTCTTGATAAAAATCTTATATCTTATGAAATTGATTCAAATTTAGTTCGTGGACTTGACTACTATACAAAAACTGCTTTTGAATTTGTAAGTAATAATATTGGAGCTCAAAGTGCAATAGCTGGTGGGGGAAGATATGATAGACTTGTAGAGTTTTTAGGCGGAAGAGAAACTTCTGCTATTGGTTTTGCAATAGGAGTTGAACGACTTTTAGAACTTATACAAGTAAATAAAGAAGATAAAGAGATACTTTATATCGGTGCTATGTGTGAAGATGCTATAGATACTGTATTTACAAAAGTATCTAAAAAAAGAAAAACAAATATTGTTATAACCGATTATAAAGTTAGAGGTTTTGGAAAACACCTTAACAATGCACAAAAACAAGGGGCTACAATAGTAGCACTTATTGGTGACAATGAACTTGAAAGTGATACAATTTGGATAAAAAATATTAAATCTAAAGAGGAACAAACTCTTAAAATAGACCAATTTTAAAGGTAAAATAAGTTGAAAAACTATGGTATAGATATATGGGGTGATGATAATTTTATCATTGAAAATGGAGTTGTTAAAATTAATATATCACCTTATCCATCTTTAATTGATTTAATAAAAGAGGTTAAAGAAAAAGGAAATACTGGACCTTTACTATTAAGATTTCCACATATTACTCAAAAACAAATATCAACTTTATACAAAACATTTAATGATACTATTAAACAATATAATTATAAATCAAGCTTTAATGCAGTATTTCCTTTAAAAGTAAATCAATCACCAAACTTTCTACTACCTATGCTTCAAAATAGTATAGACTTAAATTATGGATTAGAAGCTGGTAGTAAAGCAGAACTACTACTTGCTATGACTTATAACAATAAAAATGCACCTATTACTGTAAATGGTTTTAAAGATAAAGAGATGATAACTTTAGGATTTATAGCTGTATCTCAAGGGCATAATATAACTCTTACTATTGAGGGATTAAATGAACTTAAAACTATAATTGAAGTATATAAAGAACTAAATCTACCCTGTCCAAATATAGGACTTAGAGTTAGACTTCATAGTTCAGGGGAAGGAATATGGGCAAAAAGTGGTGGTATAAACTCTAAATTTGGACTTAGTGCTACTGAAATTTTAGATGCTTTTGATATATTAAAATCTTCTAATATGTTAAAACACCTCACTATGATACACTTTCACATAGGTTCAGATATGAAGACAATAGCACCTTTTAAAAAAGCATTAAAAGAATCTGGACATATATATGCAGAACTAAAACATCTAGGAGCTACCCATCTTAAAGCTATAAATATAGGTGGTGGGTTGGCTATAGAATACTCACAATTTGAACAAACAAAACAATATAGTTTAGCAGAATTTTGTAGTGATGTTGTCTTTACACTTAAAGATATTGCCTATAAAAAAGGTGTAGATGAACCAGATATATTTACTGAATCTGGACGGTTTATCTCTGCACCAAATACAGTTCTAATCACCCCTGTACTTGAACTTTTTTCAAGTGAATATGATGAAAATAGTTTAAGACCAAAAGAGCTTAATCCAGAAATAATAAAAGAGCTATATGACTTATACAATGAGATAACAACTAAAACTGCTAGAGAGTATATGCACGACAGTTTAGAACACCTTGAGTCAATTTTAACACTTTTTGATTTAGGTTATGTTGATTTACAAGATAGAAGTAATGCAGAGGTTTTAACACATCTTATTATTAAAAAAGCTATACAATTATTGGAGTTTAAGGATTATACAGAGTTGAAAAATATTGAAGAAAAGATTCAAGAGAAGTATCTTTTAAATTTTTCTATCTTTCAATCTCTTCCAGATTTTTGGGGGATAAGTCAAGATTTTCCTGTTATGCCCTTAACCCATCTTAATACTATTCCAACTAGAAGTTCAACACTATGGGATATCACTTGTGATAGTGATGGAGAGATACCTTTTGATGCTTCCCAACCTTTATATCTACACGATGTA
>DAOVXU010000199.1 GCA_030635995.1 Arcobacter sp.
AAAGAATTGATGATGAAAGATGGGCTGATTATATCTATAATAGACCATATGAGATACATAAAGTATCAATACAAAAAGATAAAATAAAACATACATTTACAGTGACTGCTGATAAACTTATATTTAAAGGGGATGAGATTAAAGTTGTTGTATTTAGTGATGTTACTGAGCTAGAAAAACAAAAAAACCATCTTCAAAAGTTTTTTAACAATAAGGGTGCAGGGATATTAATAGTTGATGCAAATAGAAGAATTATAGAGGTAAATAATAAGTTTTGTGAAATGTGGGGATATCGTGAAGATGAGATAGTTGGGGAAAATGCACAAGTTTTACATATTTCACAAAAAACTTTTCAAAATTTTGGGAAAATTGCTTTTGAACAAGTTGCTAAAGATCATTCTGTAGAGATTGAATATCAATGGAAACGAAAAGATAAATCAATTTTTTGGGCAAATTTTTCAGGAGAACCATTGTCAATAGAGGGAGATGTTCTTTGGGTAATCAATGATATTACACTTATAAAAGATGCTCAAAAAGAGTTAAATGATGAAAAAGAGTTGATAAACTCTATTATGGATGCACAAGAAAATTTAGTTATTACAAGTGATGGAACAACTTTTAAAAGTGTAAATAAAGCATTTTTAGGATTTTTTAATATTAAATTAGTTGAAGAGTTTATAGAAATATATGGAATGTGTGTATGTGATGCTTTTAAGAAAGATGTTGATAAAGAGTTTCTCCAAAAAGATATGGATGGTATAGCTTGGATAGATTATATTTTTAATAATTCAAATAAAACACATAAAGTGGTGATGGATAAAGATAATATTAGTCATATTTTTTCAATTACTGTTGATAGATTTGATTTTGGAGGGGAGAAACTTGTAACTGTAGTATTTTCAGATATTACTATGATGGAAAAAGTAACTTATGAGATGAAGGAGATCCATAAGCACACAAAAGATTCAATAGAATATGCTTCTTTAATCCAAGGGGCATTAATCCCAGATAAAAATCTATTTGATAACTATTTTCAAGATAGTTTTGTAATCTGGCATCCAAAAGATATAGTTGGTGGAGATATATATCTATTTGAAGAGTTAAGAGATAAAAATGAATGTTTACTTATGTGTATAGATTGTACAGGGCATGGTGTACCTGGGGCATTTGTAACTATGTTAGTTAAAGCAATAGAGAGACAAATAGTAGCTAAAATAGAACATGATAAATATCATGATATAGATATTTCCCCTGCTTGGATATTAAGTTATTTTAATAAAAATATGAAACTGTTACTTAAGCAAGACAATAAAGATAGTTTATCAAATGCAGGATTTGATGGGGGTATAATCTATTATAATAAAAAAGATAAAATATTAAAATTTAGTGGAGCTGAAATACCATTATTTTATTTTGATAAAAATGGTGAATTTAAAACAATCAAAGGAAGTCGTCACTCTGTTGGGTATAAAAAGTGTAATGTAGATTATGATTATAAAGAGCATATTATAGATGTTAAAGAGGGGATGAAGTTTTATATCACTACAGATGGATATTTAGATCAAAATGGTGGAGAGAAAGACTTTCCTTTTGGTAAAAAAAGATTTATAAATATAATTAAAGAGAATGAAAAAGAACCAATGGCAGAGTTGCAAACAGCACTACTCTATAAGATGATGGATTATGAAGCTATGGTAGATAACAATGAAAGAAACGATGATATAACGGTAATTGGGTTTGAGATAAAAGATGATGGTATGGATACTATTTTAGAATATAATGGAGAATTAACTCAAGGGATTATAACTCATGTAATAGATACAATTGAAAATAAAGTATTAAATATAAATATGATGAGTAAAGTATCTACTATAGCAATAGAATTAACTCAAAATATGATGAATTATTCAAAATCTTATGATGAGAATTGTTACAAAATTATACCTGCTGGATATATTGAAGTAACCAAAGATAAAGATGATAAATTTTATCTAAATGCTAAAAATATTATTTCAAAAGAAGATAAAGAAAAAATTGAACCAAAATTGTTAGAGATACAATCTTTAGATATAAATGGTATCAAAAAAAGATATAGAGAGCTAAGAAGATCAGGACAAAATACCCATGCAAAAGGTGGAGGTATTGGATTTTATGAGATTGCTAAATTATCACAAGATATTAATTTTGAGTTTAAATCTATCAATAAAGATAAATATCATTTTTTGTTTAATATTACTGTAGAAAGACGACTTAAAGATAGGTCATAAGCTAGTATAGTTTAACTTGTGATAAAATATTGTATAAATTTATAAAGGTAGTAATATATGAAACAAATATTAAAAATAATATCAAGTTTATTGATCTTAATAATAGTTCTAGAGGGAGATATTTTAATTTTACATAGTAGTAATGATGGGAAAACAAGCCCAAGCAATATACAATATCTAGAAAAATTACAAAAGATAGCTAATACAAATGGTATTAAAATTAAATTTAAACCAACCCCTTGGAAAAGAGCTTTATTGATGGTTGAAAAAGGTAAAGCAGATGGTGTTATCAATGCTAGTTATAAAATAGATCGTGCCAAATATGCTGTGTATCCTATGGCAAATGGGAAACTTGATGGTGCTAGAAGATTAAATTCTGGAAAATCATATTATATATATAAAAATAGAAATTCTACTATTAATTGGGATGGACAAAAGTTTACAAATGTAGATGGTGCAGTTGGTGCTGTTACAAAGTTTGCTGTAATTGATGATCTTAAAAAACATAAAAACATAAAAATAGAGATAAGAAATAATAAAATTTCACTTATTAGAGATATGGCTATGGGAAATATAGCTGCATATGCAGGTATGATACAAGATGTTGATAAAGTTCTAAAAAAACATTCTCAATTTGCTAAACGAATTGTACGGGAATCATTACCTATAAGAAAAAAAGATTACTTTTTAATTTTTTCTAAAAAAACTTACCAAACTAAAAAAATTCAGATGGAAAAAATTTGGGATGGATTAAAAGATAATTAGGAATTTATAATGTATAGAATTTTATTAATATTATTTTTATTGCTCTCTAATAGTTTCTCCTTTGATATAGAAAAGTTTAAT
>DAOVXU010000250.1 GCA_030635995.1 Arcobacter sp.
ACAGCCGCTTACCGTTCATTCTTGTTGTAGTAGACGAGTTATCAGATTTAATGATGGTAGCTCCTAGAGACGTAGAGGATTCCATTTGCAGAATCGCACAAAAAGCAAGAGCAGAAGTGATTATGGCTAAATATGAAGTTACAATTGCAACAGCTGAACTAAAACTAGCATATGGCTCAAAACTAAACTAATGAAGGAAATAAAATGCAAAAAATAATTTTAACAATACTACTTATAATAAGTTCACTATATTCTCAAAATATTGAACTAAGTGCAACAGTTATCTCAGATAATGAAAAATATATCACAAGTAGATTTATGGGACTTATCAAAGAGTTAAAAGTATCTGAAGGCTCTATAGTAAAAAAAGGGCAACTTTTATATAAAATAGATACAACAGATATAGATGCTAAAAAGTCTCAAGCTCAACTTCAAGTTTCTATGTACCAAACTCAATTTAATATGGTTAAGAAGAACTATGAAAGATTTAAAAGACTATTTGAAAAAGGTTTAGTTTCAAAAGTACAAGTTGAAGAGTTAGAGATGAACTATCAAAATTTAAATGATATGATAAAAATAGCAAAAGCTCAACTTCTTGAAGTGAATAACCAATATAAATATTTAGCTATAAAAGCTCCAAATAGTGGAGTGATCACTAAGAAAATGATAAAAGTTGGAGAGATGGCAATCCCTGGCATGCCTGCTCTTGTACTTACAGATCTAAGCTCACTTAAAATCAAAGCAGAAATAAGTGAAGGTGACTTATTTAAAATTACTAAAGGTGATAAAGTTGATATAATAGTACCATCTTTAAAATATAATACAATAGGTACAATTGAATCAATCATACCAAGTTCTAACCCTATGACACATACTTTTATGATTAAAATCTCATTTAAAAGCACACCTAGGGTTTATCCAGGTATGTATGCAAAAGTCAATATCAAGGTTAAATAATGGATAAGCAAAAAATTCAAAATATCAAAGTAACAGATAGTGCAGGTAAACTAGCTAAGGGATTTTTATACAATCCACTGACTGCATTACTAGCCGTATTTTTGCTTACACTTGGGTATATCGCTTTAGAGATTATGCCAAGAGAGGAAGATCCTCAAATTGCAATTAGTGGAGGAAGCATAATTATCCCTGCTCCTGGTCTTACCCCTAAAGAGGTGGAAAAAATTATAGTTGAACCACTAGAACAAAAACTTAGAGAGATAAATGGGATAGAGCATATATATTCAATGAGTGCATCTAATGTTGGTATTGTAAATGTGATGTATTATATAGGACAAGATAGAGAGAGTTCAAACCTAAAACTTTACGATAAAGTTATGCAAAATATGGATTTAATGCCACAAGGTATAATGCAACCTTTAATAAAACCACTTGATATCGATATAGAAATACCAATAGTAAATATAGCTTTTTACCAAAAAAACAATAATATCCCTTATACTAAATATGTACAAAGAATTCAAAATATTAAAAAAAGTATAAATGAAATTTCACATGTTGCAAAAACAACTTTAAAGGGTTTAAAGAAAGAACAATTTAATGTAGAGGTTGATTTAGGAAAATTAAAAGCATATCATCTCTCCCTTGGACAAATAGTAGAGGGGATAAAATCTATTGCTACTAATGTACCAGATGTTACAACCTCAACAAAAGAGAATAAACTTGTGGTTTTTGGGATAAAAAATGCTATTGAATCTGTTGATGATGTAGGAAATATTATAGTTGCTCAATATATGGGAAGCCCAATCTATCTTAAAAATGTAGCAAATATAAGTAATGGAGTTGATATTCAAAATAAAAAAAGTGCCCAAATTATAATAAAAGACAAAAATAATATTGAACAACATGAGCAAATAACATTAACTATAGCCAAACTTGCAGGTACAAATGCTGTATTTGTAGCTTCTGATGTATCAAAACTTTTAGAAGAGTATAAAGATGAACTAAACAAAGCTGGAATATATTATACAATCACAAGAAACTATGGAGAACGAGCAAATGAAGCTGTAAATGAACTTATCCATCATCTTTTAATTACAATTATTATTATTGCTGTTATGTTAGTATTTTTTCTTGGTTGGAAAGAATCATTGATTGTAACATTTTCAGTTCCTGCT
>DAOVXU010000114.1 GCA_030635995.1 Arcobacter sp.
AAAAAAGCCCCTAACCAAGGGGCTAATTTTATAAGTATTACTAATTAACTACACGTTAATGGTGCGGATGAAAGGACTTGAACCTTCACGCCGTAAAGCACCAGATCCTAAGTCTGGCGTGTATACCAATTTCACCACATCCGCATAGAATGTAGTTAATTAGCAATACTAAATGGTACTCCCAGCACGATTCGAACGTGCGACCTACGCCTTAGAAGGATGGAAATTCAAACTTGTAATAGCTAGGAACTCCATCCTATAGTGGCTAATTGGCTTTTTGATGAGTCTAAAACGTGCCTTTTTTAGGATACTTTTAGTGGTTCATGGATAGAGTTTTATCCGTGGACAGAGAGGCACTAAAGTTTAAAAATTTATTGGTATTAGAATAGTTTTCAAAAATATTAGTAAATAGATAAAAAAAGTAATTCCAACATACGTATCTATTACAATTACCCATCTATTCCCATAATTTCTGGAAACCATTGTAAATAAACGCTTCTTGATTTTGTAATCTTCCTGAAATAGTGGAAATTAAGGGAAGTTTAGTGACCATTTTTGTGGTCGGTTATTCTCCGAATAGGGACTTAATTAAGTCCCTATTAAAGACTATTAAATCCAACTACCCTTTGCAATCTTTTATACGCTACATAAAGATTATAATAAGCATCATTATTTGCATTAACCGCTTGTGTTAAATTCGACTGTGATACTAAAAGAGTAAGAGTATCCACATCACCATAACTATATCTATCAGATGTTATACGATAGTTCTCCTTTGCACTCTCTTTAGAACGGGTTGCAACATGCTTTGCACTTTTTGCAACTTTGAAACCTTGATATACTTGTATCAATTGCTTTTTCAAATCTAGTTTCAGTTGATGCAATTGAAATCTTTGCTGATTATTTTTTTCCAGTAAAGCCTTTTTCATAGCTAAGTTTCTTCCTCCTGAATAGAAACTCCAAGTAACATTTACACCATAAGTAGTTTGATCTTTTGGTTGTATTACAGATGTACCTGAGATTTTCTCTTCACCATTTATCTGATGAGATACTTCTAAGTTTACCTTTGGAAGATAATTACCTGTAATTGCATCTCTTTGAAATAGAAGTGATTTATTTTTAAATCTCATAGCTTTTATCTCACTGCGGTTATTCATCATCTGCTCATATAAATACTCTATATCTTTTAGCTCTTGGACACTTGCATCAAAATCATCTATTTTCTCATTTTCAAGTATATCAATAGCTATAATGTTTTCAAGATTACTTTTTGCAACTATAAGGTCACTTTTTGCTTTTATGAGTGCCTGTTGGGCATTTAATCTTTCAACATCTATTAAAAGCAAATCATTTTTAGCAATTATTCCCTCTTCATATCTTACATTTGTATTTTCATACTGTTTAGTAAGAGATACAAACTGTTCCTCTTGAGCTTTAATAAACTTTCTTGCTTTTAAATAATCAGTGTACGCCACTGTTACGGCTAATTTTAAATCTGCTATTACTGCATTATCTTCAAGCTTTGCTACTTGGAGGTCTGATTCTTTTGAGTTTATAGTAGAGGAATCTGAAAAGCCGTTAAATACATTGTATTTTAAACTCAAATTGAAATTATGATTTGGGTTCACAGAAGTCGATATTTCATTTTGAAGTTTTTGCCATGCAAATCCTGCGTCAAGCGTTGGATGGTAAGCACTAGTAGCTTCATCCTTTATATGTTTATTGTATTTTATATTACTTTTGGATATTGAAACTTTGGGTGAGTTGTTTATAGCTAAATCTATAGATTCAGATAAGGTTAACCCAAAAAGTCCCACATATGTTGATGTTAAAATTAAAACTATTTTCATTATATTTCCTTCTCTTGTTTACTTAATATTGATTCTTCTGGATTGAACTTAGCAAGTAGTTTTTTTGTTATTAAAATACATGGTATTGCTAGTACAATAAGATAAATTAAATACCAAAAAGCATTAGTGTAAGACAGAGCCATAACCTGTTCATTTAATACTTTTGATAACAACGACATAGTTGTTTGTTCATCTAGAGTATTAACGGTTAATTTATTCGCGTATGTATTTAACCAATCTGTGACATTTGGAGAATTTTCAACTATATTACTTGAGAGAATATTATAGTTTTGGGCATTGTCTTTTGTTATCAACGCACTTAACACTCCAATACTAAGGGTCCCTCCAAGTTGTCTAGTTGTGCTAAAAACCCCAAGCCCATAGGCTACTAAATGTTTAGGCAATGCATTTATAGCTATTATTGTTAAAGCTAGAAAAAGGAACCCCATAGATGCTCCTCGAATTAACATAGGCGTCAACAAATCATCTATACCACTTTGAAAACTTGAAAGTGACAACAGGTACATGGAAAATGAAAAACCCGCAAGTCCAAATGGAATCGTGGTAAAAGGAGATCGTGATAAAGTTTGAATTATAAAGGCGGTTAAAAACACTGATAAAAAAAACATAAAACCGCTATAGAAGTACAACATACCACTATCTGATAGCGTTAATCCCAACACTTGTATACTAAAGGTGGTAAATACTGCTCCGCTTCCAAACAATGCCGCACCAGCAACTAAAGAAACGACTACTCCAAAACTAAAGGAGTTGGTTTTGAAAATTTTTGTTTCAATTAAACTGTCGCGTTTTAAAATTTGCCATAGAATAAAACTTATAAGAGATCCAACTGAAATAATACTTAAGATAACTATATTAGAATCATCAAACCAATTGTATCTATTTCCTTGATACAGAACATATAAAGTTGGAAAAATAAAAAGAATAAATAGTATCAATCCAATAAAATCAAATTTTCTAACCTGCATCTCTACAGACTTACTCTCATCCACAAAAGATAAAATCATCAATGATACTAAACCAAGAGGAATAGTTGCTAGATATATAACTTCCCATGTGTAACCATCTATTAATGAGCCATTGATACCTGCTATAAATGTTGCTGGTGCTATTACCGCACCAATAGCGAAGAAAGCTTGAACAAAAGGTTGCTCTTTTTTTGAAAATTCTTGAAATAGGAAAGTTTGAGCACTTATCAATAAAACACCTCCACTAAATCCTTGCACCATTCTTAAGAAATATTGTAGATGTAAATCTGTCGTTAATGTACTAAAAAAGCAACTTATAACTAAAAGTAAGATTGCGGTTTTTAACGCTTTTGTGATTTGGACTCTTTCTAGTATGGAGGGAGTTGTCATAAATGCTATAAGTTTAAAAGATATATAAATAATATTAAGCCAAACAAACTCATCATTTGTAGCAGATAAATTCCCCTGCATATCAAAAGAACCGAAACTTAACGCTCCTGAAGAGAAAGAATCTGTTAATGCAGCAAATATAATCCCAATAATTATGAAATAAGTAGAGTTATTTTTAATCTTTTGCATAAAAACTCTTAGAACTCTTTACCTAGATTAATGCTAACTTGGGCAGATAAACCTGGTAATAGTTTTTGAATCATTTTAGTATTTGAAAAAACTATCTTAACAGGTACCCTTTGTACAACCCTAACAAAGTTTCCTGTTGCATTATTAGGTGGAAGCATACTAAAAGACGCACCAGAACCAGGAGAAAAACTATCAATTTTACCTAAAAAAGTAACATCTTTAAATCCATCTAAAGTGATCTCTACTTCTTGGTTTAATTCTAATTCAGAGATTTGTGTCTCTTTAAAATTTGCAATTAACCATATATTTTTTAAGTCAACTAGACTAAGCATGTTTATAGTAGCTTTTACATATTTACCAACTTGAACTTGTTTATTTGCTATTACTCCATCAAATGGTGCAACAATAGAAGTATCTTTTAAATTCATCTTTGCAAGATCTGCCTTTACTTGGGCTTGTTTCATCTGAAATATTGTCATATCTTTATTGGCAACTAAAACTTTCAATCTCTTTTTTTCTGCTTCTATTTTATTTTTATTAGCAATAACATTAAAATGAGACTTGTTCTTTGCATTTTCATACTCATCAAACTTTAATTTACTAGCTGAATTATTTTTATACAATTTTTTAGCTCTTTTAAAATTCAAGTTTGCCAGTTCTTGACTAGATAATACAGATTGTAGATTTGCTTCTACTTGTTTGACTATACTCTTTTGCATAGAAATCTGCTCTTCTAAAATTTGTATTTTAGCTTTTTGAATATCTACACTTACCTTTTCTAATTCTAATTTTATTTTATAATCTTCATCAACTATTTTAAAAAGAATATCGCCTTTTTTTACTAGTTGATTATCTTTTATAAAAACTTCCTTTACATAACCCGATACTTTCGCAGCTATTGGCACTATGTTAGCTTTAGTATATACATTGTCTGTTTCTATAGTATTACTTTTATCTTTCATGAAAAAGAATAAGTATGAGAATGAGATCGCTACAACAATAAATAAAATCACAATTTTTTTACTTTTCATTTTAATCCTTTAAAATGGTAATTAGAATTACCATATAATTTTGTTATACTAACAGAATAGATTTGTAAAGTCAAGAAAAAGGAAATTTGTGACAAAAAAGAAAATTATTAAAAAAGAAAAAATTATCAAAGTTGCATCAAATCTATTTTTTGAAAAAGGATTTTCCAATACAAGTATAGATGATATCATTAAAGTAACAGGTGGTTCAAAAAGAGATATTTATAATGAATTTGGAAATAAGTCTGGACTTCTTAGTGTGATTATTGAAACATATACTAATAAAGTAGTAGATGAAGTACAATTTGATAAATTTGATGAGAACAATTTAGAATTATCATTAAAAAAGTTTGGTTATTCATTAGTGCAGTCCTATATGAAACCAGAGATTTTAGGATTATATACTATGATTTTTAAAGAAGCAAAACTATTTCCTGACTTAGCATTAGAGTTTTATGAAAAAGGTCCTATGCTTGGAACTTTGAAGTTATCTGAATTATTACAAAACTGCATAGATAAGGGAAAGTTGAAAAAGTTCCCAAACTATAAGCTTGCAAGTTTTTTTATTAGCATACTTAGGGATAAAATACATTTGGAAGTGATCTTAAATAGTTCTAAACCAGTGAGTTTAGAAGAGATTAAAGGAGATGTAGACTTAGCAGTTGAAATTTTTTTAAATGGAATTAAAAAGTGATTTGTTAATAAGTTGTTATAATTACATAAATAAACCATATATACCTAAAGGAATAAAATGAAAGTAACAAATATCAATTATAAAGATTTAAAAGAATTGGAAACTAATCTTGACTTATCTAATATAAATACAGAACAAACAGTTATACAAGTATTTAGTGGACTTATCACAGAAGATGAATTAAAACAAATATCTTTTATAATTAAATCAAAAAACAGTAATGTTAAATTCTTAGGGACTACAACTTCTGGTGAAATATTTGATGGTAAAGTTGGTAAAAATAGTATTAATATTTCCATAATGGAATTTGAAAATACAACTTTTGAAAATAGATACTTTACAAATGAAGATAACTATGAGATGGGTGTAGATATAGCAAAAACTATGTTTAAAGACAATACTAAAACTATGATATTATTTATTGAGGGTCTTTTAAACAATGGACATGATGTAGTTGATGGTATAAGTTCTGTAAATAACACTATACCAATTGCTGGTGGTATGGCAGGAGATAACGGTGCTTTTGCAAAAACTTTAATCTTTGATAATAATGGTGTGTATGAAAATGGTGCTGTTGCTGTTGCTTTTAACAGCGATGTTTTAAATGTATTTACTTCCTACCAACTAAACTGGAAACCAATTGGTAAATATATGA